>JBMLQZ010000034.1:0-3283 GCA_049241285.1 Chitinophagaceae bacterium
AAAAGAAGATTTGGTAAGCGGCTCTCCTGGGTTGTTATGAACCATATCTAGTATAAAGGGAGTTGCACTTTTTTGACCAGCTACCATGTTTGTATAGAAGCTAGAAATAGTAAGACTTAACAACAAGGGCAATCGTATCATTTTAATAATCATTTTAATAAACCTGTAATATTTACTACAGTTAAATGGATGATAATGAATACAAATTGCAGAAAAAAGAGAGACAGAATAGCTTATTAAATCCTTTTATTTACGAAACCGGTTGATATGATTAAGTGTGCAAGTATAAAAAGGTTGCTTAAGCTTTTTATTGTTTTACCAATTTAATAGGTAATCGAAAAATGATAAGATAAATACAGAAAGCAACCAATGCTACTAAAACAAACGACCATTGTAAATTGAATAACTGTGCTATGTAACCTACTATTGTAGGTCCAATTAAAAAACCTAAATAACTGATGGTGCCAATACTTGCAATAGCAACACCTGTAGGCAAATTTGAAATTTTACGTGTAATGCTGTAAATTAATGGCATAATGCAAGAAACACCAAAGCCTACAGCTATAAAACCAATAGAAGCGGTAATTACAAAAGGAAAAATAACGGATAATACAAATCCAAAAGCGATGAGTATACTACTTAATTGAATAATTTTTTTTTCGCCAAAAGTTGTTACCAACCAATCTCCCAAAAATCGTCCAAGCACCATTGCCGATAAATAAGCTATGTAGCCAATGGTTATTTTAGTATCTGGTAATTGCACCACTTTAGAAAAATAAATAGAACTCCAATCGCTCATGGTGCCTTCACAAACCATTACAATAAAACCAATACATCCTAATTGTAATAACGATTTATCTGGCAATCGAAATGCAAAAGAGGTATTATTTTTAATATCGGTATCATCTAATGTATTTCTATAAAAAATTGCAATAAGTATTAATGAAATAAAAGCCATGATACAGAAGTGAAGTAAAATAGAAAAATGCAGGGAAATAAAAATAAAACTAACACCTGCACCAAATAAAGCAGCAAGGCTCCAAATACCATGAAAACTAGTGAGAATAGATTTTTTATATAACGCTTGAGCAGCAACAGATTGCGTATTTACTGAAATATTAAAGAAATTTCTAGACGCTCCAAATAGAAATAGAATAACCACAATTTGCCAAACTGACTCAACCATACCTAATAAACAAAGTAAAACGGTGTAAACTAAAGAACTATAGAGCATTACATTTCTGCTACGTACTTTACTTAATACAATTCCTGCTAAAGGCATAGTTATCATAAGCCCTGTGGGTAAGGCTGTTAAAACGCTTCCTAGTTCCGCATCGTTTAACTGTAATTGTTTTTGTATTCTTGGAATTTGAGACGACCAAGCTGCAAAATTGAATCCTGAGATAAAAAAGAATACACTTATGGCTATTCTATTAGCCGTGGGTGTTGTATTATTACTATATAATATTTTGTTCTCAAACATGTGTTTGTAATGTAAATGGCACAGCAAACTACACAACTATTACTTAAAATAGTAAGAATAATGATTCAAATTCTTTTTAACAAAATGGAGGTATAAAAAAACTACTACTAAATGAATTGATAAACGAAAAAGTCAAAGCAGTCTTTATAGTATTAATAAAAAAAACACTACTTATTACTTATATTGATTGAATTATAAATAGTCAAAAGACCTTATTGTAAGATGATATGCTCTTCCTCCAACAATCCTTTCTGTACCATAGCATGCCAAAACTCATCTGGAATTACTTTTGTAGCCATTTCAATATTTAATTTCACTTTATCTGGCTTTGTGGTACTTAATGCTACACTATCAACACCTGGAATACGAAAACCAAAATTAAAACAAGCTTCAGCTGGCAAAATATTGAACGATTTACATACACTAAAAAATTTGTTACGCCATTCATACAAGGCTTTTCCTTCTTGGGTTTCAGGATTTATATAGGCATAATTATAAAATTCTCTTCCAGTTAAAAAGCCTCCATTAAATACTGCAGAATTAATAATCATTGTTCCTTGTTCATGAAGTTTTTGTACAAATGCTAACAAATCTTTTGGATGCGAATGAACCGTTAAACTATTGGCAATCATTACCCAATCTAAATGAATATCATTACAAATACGTTCTATAGATTTCCAGTTTTTTGCACCAACACCTATAGACATTACTTTTCCTGCCTTTTTTAATTCTTTTAAAGCCTCGTAAGCTTCAAGAATATCGTTGTATCTTTTGGCTTCATCTTTTGCATCAATAGCTGCTGCTAAATATTCGTCTGGGTCATGAACAGAAGCCATTTGAGAATTGTATTCACCTAATAATTCGTTGCCTTGTTGAAAACATTCTATAATGCCTTTATAACTAATTTTTTGAATAGCATCATTCTTCAAATCGAACCAAACACCTTTTTCAAAAGTTGGTTCAGGAGTAGTTAATGCTGTTTGATACCATCCTAATTTATTACTAATAATTACTTTATCTTTTGGAACTTGTAATTCTTTTAATGCTTTTCCTAATACCTCTAAAGCCAAGCCAGCACCATATTTGCCAGCAGTATCAAAAACAGCTACACCAGTTGGTGAATGTGTAATACACTCTTTTATAATTTGCAATTTTACTTCATAAGGCGTAGCCTCATATAAATTTCCTAAACCACTGGTTCCAAAAATTACAGGAGGTAACTGTATTGATAATGACATAAATTTTCTTTACAAATGATAAAATTGTGCAGCGTTATTAGCGAAAAAAGCTTGCTTTTCATTTTCAGAGAAAGTAGCAAAATATTGTTGTACAATGGCTAAAGCATTTTTGTAAGAAGCTGCTAATAAGCAAACTGGCCAATCGCTTCCATACATAATTCGTTTTGTACCAAAAGCTTCTACAACAACATCTAAATAAGGTATAAAGTCGGCATATTTCCAAGATGTACAATCTGCTTCTGTAACCATGCCACTAATTTTACAATACACGTTTGAATACTGAGCAATGGTTAGAATGTCTTTCTTCCATTCGTCAATTAACCCTGCTTTTATATAGGGCTTTGCTAAATGATCAATAACAAATAATTGATTCGGATGTTGCTGTACTAATTGAATTGCTGACGCTAACTGTGTAGGTGTTATAAGAATGTCGTACGTAAAATTATATTGTTGCAAGGCTGCTATACCATTAAGAAAACTTTGTTGCAACATGAAAGATGGATGCTCTGCTTGCAAAATATGCCTAAACCCTTTTAGAATAGGGTATTGTTGTAATTGTTCT
>JBMLQZ010000035.1:0-2363 GCA_049241285.1 Chitinophagaceae bacterium
TTTAGCAATTAATTGCGAATCTTTTTCAAAACGTTGCCGTTGTAATTTGTAAATGGTTTCTCTAAAAACCACATCGGTGGTTTTTTTTACATTTTGGTATTCGTCTTTATATAGTTTGGTTAGCCAATAGCCCTGAAACAACGTTAGCAGCACAATGGCTGCAATCATTAATAATTTGGTAAGGTGTAATTGTTTCATGCAAAAAAATCAACGTTGCAAATGTAAATAGCAAATTTACCTATTGTTATTCTTGTTAACCTTAATTAACCATTCTAAAATCTTCATTAACAATGCCTAGCAATAATTTTGACAAGTTTAATGAAAACATCCATCAATTTATAAAAACAAAATGTATGAAATCAACAGTACTGTTTGCACTTGCCATTGCGTTTAGCAATAATATGGTTGCCCAAGTGAAAGAAGGAACCATTACTTATGAAAGAAAAATAAATACTTGGAGAAGAATTACCGACGAACAAATGAGGGCAATGATACCTGAGTATAGGGTTAGTAAACATGTGTTGATGTTTAACGATAGCACATCGGTTTATAAAATGTTGCCAGAAGATGAAGCTCCAGATCCATTTGCTGGTGGAAATGGTGGTGGTGTAAGAATTGCTTTTAGAGGAAGTGGTGCCGATGCTGGTGAATTGTATAAAAACTTTGCCAACAGCACTTCTATTCAAAGTACAGAATTGGGTGGCAAAAACTTTTTAATAACCGATTCTATTAAAAAATTGCCTTGGAAAATTACTTCAGATACCAAACAAATTTTAGGCTACACATGCCGTAAGGCAGTTCGTAAAATGCAGGCTCCTGCTGGTCCGATTTCAATCACAAGAATTACTACTAGAACAGATGGTGGCAATGCTCAATCAGATACGGCAAAAACAGTGAACCCTACTCCTAAAATGAAAGATATAGAAGTAGTAGCTTGGTTTGCCGAAAACTTACCCGTACCTGTTGGTCCAGATGCCAATACTTCTTTACCCGGTGCTGTTTTAGAAGTAGATATTGATAACGGTGGAACTGTTTTTGTTGCCACAGAAGTGAAAAAAACGGTAGATGCCAATGCACTAAAAGAACCTAAAAAAGGTAAAAAAATTACCGCTGCCGATTATCAAAAAATGATGATTGAAATGATGCAAAACCAAATACCAAGTGGTGGAGGTATGAGATTTAGTATGTAATTACTGTAAAATATGCATTTAAAAAGCCGCTTCTAACATTAGAGGCGGCTTTTTGTTGGTTACTAGTCTATTGGATTTTTTCTCTGTTGATTGTATTAAGGGGTAACCAGCCTATTCTTAAATAGTATACTTATCAAAATATTGACAGTTTGCTACATTATTGGTTTTGCTACAAGGTTTTGAAGGATGTTGTAATACCCTATTTTGCCATTGTTTGCCTGCATAAGCAACAGTTGCTAGTACAATGCTTGCAATAATTAGCAACTTTTTAGTCGGGTTCATAAGTGTTTGTTTGGTATAGCAAATGTAATTTCTTGCAAAAACCTGCACAATCACATAAATATGTGAAATATGCAACTGCTTGAGAGAATGGTTTAGAATAGATGATGGATATTTTTTTGAACGAAACAAGGCAGATTTTGCAGCCATAGTCTAAAAGCATTAGGCGAAAAATCTAACGAAGTTGTAGCCAAACAAAATATCATCAGAAATATCAAATGATTCACCCAAACAGTTTTTTATACCTCCCATTTTTTTTAGGTCAATACTCATTCAAAAAAGTAGCTTTTGTAGCAATCATGTTATGCTTTGCAATACTGTTAAACAAATGTTAGCGTATATGGTGTAATGCATAAACGTTGACATTAATTTTTATGCAATTAAAGGCGGTAATTGTATCAAATTCTACGTTATTTTATCCGTTTTTCTGTATTTCAAACGTTTGATTATCAATTTTTCCGTACTTTTCGCAACAAATTTGGTTATTCAATGAATAATTGATTAAACAAAGTGTAATTTGTACACAGTATTTTCATAATTTGCAAAGTCCTATACCTATTTACTATTAACAAGTATTGCTTGCCGGTAATAACCTATTAATAGAAAAGCCAACAACTAAAATCCATTTCTTGTGCATTAACCAAAATGCCACCTGTAGCAAACTTTTTTTGCAATAGATGGTAATTAGGTTGCTAAAATATTAATTGCTTGCAGACTGCTTATTTACTGCTGAGAGAAAAGATGGATTCGTTTTTAATAACATTCACCCCAACTCTACCGTTGCTAGTAGCCCTTTGTATGCTTTTAAATTAGCCACAACAAATTGAATTCGTTTGTCTGATATAATTCTTTGGTATGAAAAAATGTTTACTTGCCGTTCTGTTCTTTTGCTGT
>JBMLQZ010000036.1:0-4454 GCA_049241285.1 Chitinophagaceae bacterium
ATGACAGAAGCTGAAAAATTATTAGCTACAAGAACAGCCTCAAAGGTTACATTTAACGAAAGGGTTACGCAAACTGTAGTGCAAGGTATGCTTGCAAGAGTTTGCTTATTTGCAGCCGGTGCTCCAGTAAATGATACTAAAAGATATGCAGAAGCATCTCAATGGGCTCAAAAGGTAATTGCTTCAGGATTGCATAAATTAACTCCAGATTATCAACAAGTTTTTATTAATCACTCTTCTAATATTTATGATAATGTAAATAGAGAAACGATGTGGCAAATTTCTGCAATTACTGGATTAACAGATGCTACATTAAGAGAACAATGGGTACCAAGAGTTGGCATTACTGCAACAAATGGTTTACTTGGACAAGTATCAGGTTGGGAACGCACTAACCCAAGAGCTTATTACACGTATGCTTCAGGAGATTTAAGAAGAGATTGGAATATCGCTCCATTTTGGTATGGTACAGCAACTGCAACAGTTGTAAACCCTGCAACTTATTTTGCTGCTGCAGATTCTAAATGGAATAGAGAGCCTGGTAAATGGAGAAGATATTATGAGCCTATTACAACAAGCGGTGCTTTAACTTCATCTCAATGTTTTCCTTTATTAAGATATGCCGATGTATTGTTAATGTTTGCAGAAGCAGAAGGAATTGCTAGTAATCCTACAACTGTTGGTTCTGTTGCTGGAATTAGTCCAGTAGATGCCATTAACTTAGTTAGAAGAAGAGGTTATGGAGAAACAAAAGGGTCTAGAGGTATTGCAACAATTACACTTACGAATGGTGGTTCTGGTTATAGAGCAGGTTCAACTCCTACAATAACCTTTGTGGGTGGAACAAGAAATTTACGTACACAAACCATTGCAGGAAGACCCTATTTAAATGAAGACCCTAGAGCAACTGCAATAGTTTCTGCTGGTGGTGTTGTTACCAGAATTAACCTTTTTGTTACAGGTGATTGTTATCAAACACTACCTACTGTTGTGGTTGGTACAGCATGGACTGCAAGTACTGCGTACACGGCAAATACACAAGTTGTAAATGATGGCAGACTATACACGGTAACCACTGCTGGAACTTCTGGCACAACAGCACCAACTCATACAACGGGTGCAGTTGCAAATGGCACAGCAACATTAACTTATGCAGGTGTAGCTGCAACAGCTACTGCTGAATTTGCACCTTCTGCAGATGTTACTCCCAATGATTATAACACACCTGAAAAATTCATACAACTAATAAGAGATGAACGTTTAAGAGAATTGGCTTTTGAAAATTTAAGAAGACAAGATTTAAAACGTTGGGGAATTTTAGTACAAACAGTAAAAAGAATTGGTGTTGAAGTTGGAAGCGGAAGTGCAGAACAAAATCCTGATGGTTCAAAATGGTATGGTCCATATGCAGCCCCAAGAAATTCTGCACCATTCAATGCACTTTCAAATATTTTTTCAACGGGGCCAAATAATATTTCAGAAAAAGATAACTATTTACCAATTCCAATTTCAGAAATTTTATATAACAAATTATCTATCCAAAATACTGGATTCTAAATATTCTTCAATATGAAAAAATTAATAACATATATCGGTTTTCTAATTGCATTAAGTTTTACTGCTTGTGTAAAAGATAGCATGGAACAACCGGAGTTAGACATTACCATTAATAAAACAACATTCAGTGTTGGAGATACAGCTAAGTTTAAAATTAGTGGCACTCCATTTAATCTTGTTTTCTATTCTGGTGATGTTGGAAATGACTATTATAGCAGAAATACTTATACTGCAACTGGTGGTCTATCTTCTATGACCTTCACAACAGCGTTAACGGCTACTGCTGGTAATAGCCCCGCTACCAATTTAAAAATCTTGGTTTCTAATAATTTTTCTGGTGAATATTCAAAAAATAAAATACTAGAAGCTACTTGGACAGATGTAACCAGCCAGGTTACAGTACCAGGAACTGCTACTGTAGATTTAAATCCGTTTAAAGTAGATGGGAAACCGGTTTATGTAGCATTTAGATTTTTAACGGAAGATGAAACCAAAGTACAAAGACAAGTAACTGTTAGTGCATTTAGCTTAAGAACAGTTTTCCCAAGTCAAACTTATATCAATGCATCTAACGTTTATTTTGGTGGATTTGCCTCATTCGATTTTGCCGGTGAAACTACTAGTCTTTGGAGTATTCCTATAACTTCCAATGCAAACAACAGTTTTTCGCATCCACTAGTTGCTGCTAATAGTGCTAAAGACGATGATTGGGCAATTTCAAAGGCTTTTAATCTTAACACAGTTATGCCAAGTACAGGAGTAGCTCTTAAGAATATCACCTCTAATCCTGTACTTAATCATAGTTATGTTTTTACAAAAGCTGGAACGTATAAAATGGTTTTTGTTGCTAGTAATAACAATATGAACGACTATAAAGAAGTAGTAAAAGAATTTGCAGTTACAGTGCAGTAAACTTACTAATCAAAAGTTCAATTTAACTTATTCTCATTAAAGAATCTGAATAATACCTTATTCTTTCAAATAGTAATATATGCTTAAAAAAGTTTCTGTTATCCTTTGTTTTGTTGTAACGCTTACAAATATTGTAAAGGCTCAAAACACTAGCAGACCTATGATTTGGGTGAAGCAAAACGAAAAACAAACTATCTTAAAAAATATAGAAACAAATGCTTGGCTGAAAGAATATTATACTTCATTTGTAAAAAGAGTACAAATCGATATTGATTCGTTTCAACAAAACCCAAAACAATATTTAAGTGGGTTACCTTTTAATATGAGTGCTCAAAAAGCAGGACAAATACCTCCTTTTATAACTGTACTTAATGCAGATAAAGATGCTACAACAAAAAGAAATAGGTATCAACATTATCTTAAAACAGCTATTGATTGTGGCATTATTTACTATTTAACAAACGATGAAAAATATGCCAAGTTCAGTACTACTGTTTTTTATACTTTTTTAAAATCTATGTTGCAGTTAAAGCCGTCTGAAACATCTTTTAACGGTGGACTTATTTATCAAGACGATCATTTAAGAGAATCTAGAGAAATAGGAGCTCAATTTCCTATCATTTATGATTTTATTTATAACTATATTTCAAAGGGTGGCAAAGCTTATAATTTTATAACCGATACTTATGATGATGTTTCAATCTCAGAATCAGAAACCATTTTCAAAACATATGTTCATTTAGCTTTAGGCCGAGGTATTGTAAATTGTAACTGGCCAGTATTAGAAAGTTCTAGCTTAGTTTCCAATACATTGGCATTAAATAGTGAAAGCGAACGAAATAAGTACTTGTATTATTATTTGGAAAAAGACACTACTCATCAAGATGCCTTACCTAAAGTGGCAAGTGTATTTAAGAAAGATATTAATTGGCCAGAAAGCCTCAATTATTCAACGCATGTAGCAGAGTTAAGTACCTATTTAATGGCATTATTAACCAAAATAAATCCTTCGCTTCATTTAGGGAAAAAGTATCCAGAGGTTTTACGTGCACTTACACTTCCATATTACCTTACTTATCCTAACAATGTTCAAAAAATTCTTTTTGGAGATGGAGGTCGTAGTTATCATCATCCTATTATTAGTTATGAATTAGGCTACTTTTTAGGCTCGTTAGAAAATGAATCTTCCATGGTTAATGAGTTTGGTAGTTTATTAAACACTGCTATTGCAGATTCTAGTTATAAAAGAGCTCATTTAGCCCCTAGATCATATGTAGCTCATCCTTATTTTGAAGAGCCTTTAAAACTACTTTGGTTTTGTCCAGAAATTAAGGGAGAGGTTAAAGTATATCCACAACCTACTACGTTAGACCTACCTTTTGCTGGTATTTTATTACAAAGAAATTTAAGCAAAACAGGCAATGCAAAAGATGGATTGATGGCCTTTGTTGGTGGTGGTTCTTTTGTACATGGCCATGCAAGTGGCATGAATATGGAACTATATGGACAAGGGCATGTTTTAGGAACAAAAGCTGGAAAAGGAGCTTATGGCACTGAAATACATGAAAATTATTACCGATTATTTGCTGGTCACAATACCGTAGTTGTAAATGGCGCATCACGTGGAGAAGGTGGCTGGGTTAACTTAGCTATTAATACGGTTACTAAAGTTGCAATGGAACCAGCCGCTTACAAGAAACCAGTTTCTGAAAATTATTCATTTACAACAAGTGGTTTTTTAGACGATAAAGGAGATGCCGCTGAAGCTAAACAAGAACGTACAGTAGGTATTATTCGTACTTCTCCAACCACAGGTTATTATATAGATGTATATAGATCTTCTTCAAGTTTACCCAATCAATATCATGATTACATCTATCATAATGTAGGCGATTCACTTGTATTTAATTCGAATGATAAAGATTTTACTTTAAAACCAGATGTAGATAGATATAAGTTATCTAAAAACAATGAATGGAAATCTG
>JBMLQZ010000037.1:0-1531 GCA_049241285.1 Chitinophagaceae bacterium
TGAAAATGTAGCAACTCAATGGAATATTAGTAGAGAAGCTCAAGATATTTTTGCCTATCAATCTCAACAAAAATATACTGAAGCATTAAAAGCAGGTAAGTGGGCTAATGAAATTATTGGGGTGGAAATTTCTGAGAATAGAGAACCTACCATTTTTGATAAAGATGAACATCCAAGAGAAACTACTTTAGATAAATTAGCCGCTTTAAAACCAGCATTTAAAAAAGATGGAACTGTTACTGCAGGAAATAGTAGTGGTATTAATGATGGTGCAGCTGCATTACTTTTAGCAAGTGAAGAAGCCGTAAAGTTATTTCAATTAAAACCATTGGCTAAAGTTACAAGTATGGCTGTTGCTGGTGTTGATCCTGCCATTATGGGTATTGGCCCAATTGAAGCAACAAGAAAAGCATTAAATAGAGCAAACTTGCAAGTAAATGATCTTTCTTTAATTGAATTAAATGAAGCTTTTGCAGCACAATCTTTAGCTTGTATACAAGATTTACAATTTGATGAAAGTAAAGTAAATGTAAATGGAGGTAGTATTGCTATTGGACATCCTTTAGGGTGTAGTGGTGCAAGAATTTCTACCACATTATTACATGAAATGCAAAGAAGTAATTCAAAATTTGGTCTTGCAACTATGTGTGTTGGGGTTGGTCAAGGCACTGCAATTATTTATGAAAAATTGTAGCAGTAGTATTATTTATAAAATGATTCATCTAAATAAAATAATCCATCGGCTTTCTTCCAATACCAAAACTTCTTTTTATAAATACAATAAATTCCTTTTGCACTCTTTTGTGTGTATACATCTGAAACATAAATAACTTTTGGTGGAATTGTTTTATATCTATAATTCAAATTGGCTTTTTGAGCAGGGGTAAATGCTCTGGCAATTTTTGAAAAATCTGCTTTAATATTTGCTTCAACAGGTAATAAATTAGCAGGTGTTTTAATACTTCCATCACCATCAATTACTACCATTGCCTTTGCAAATGCAGCTGTAGTATTCATACTTTTTGCAACTGAATCTTTCACTGTTTTTCAGCTTCTTTTTTAATCACAGTATTTTTTTCAGCAGGTGCAATTTTAGTTGGTATAGTACTATTATTTGTTTTTGCAACAGTAGGTATAGATTTTTTGCTACACGAAATGAATATTAGAATTAACAGTAGTAGAAAACTATTTTTTTGCATAAATTATCTAAATTAAAAATGATGCCAATTTTTATTTCTTTTCCTTATTTTCAATTCTATTAAATCAGGTAAATCAATTTTTATGCAAAGAATAATAACAGTTTTCACTTTCGTACTTCTAGGATTCATTAAGGTGAATGCTCAAGATTCTACGGCACAACAATTAATGGGAAAATATAAGTTTCCACAAGGAAGTATTGTTTCAGAAATATCAGTTGTGTTTGAAAATGGTGGTTTAGTTATGAGTTCATCTGTAGGAAGCTCTGCTTTAGAAAAAGAGGCAGATGATGTGTATATTATTTTGGCCTATCAGGGTAAAGCAGCCTTTAAAC
>JBMLQZ010000038.1:0-3999 GCA_049241285.1 Chitinophagaceae bacterium
GTGGTGAAATAACCGATGCATTAAGCATTATAGCCGTGCAAAAATTAGAACTACTAATACTAAAAAAAGAAATTTTTTTGTAACCAGCTGTAGTATTTATATCAACAATTGTTGCGTCGCACTCTTGTACGTTCTGTTCTTTATGCAGCAAATTCAACCAATAATGGTGAGATAAAATATAGAATAATAACAATCAATAATCCAGTGGATATTATTTTAATAAATACCGTTTTATTTCTTTTTGAGTATCTCTTGCTTTAATAGTTTCTCTTTTATCGTGTAACTTTTTACCTCTACCAACACCAATTTCTACTTTTACAAGATTTTCTTTTGTGAAGAATAATTTTAGGGGAACAATGGTATAGCCTCTTTCTTTTAAAATGGCTTCTAACTTCTTCAATTCTTTTTTTGTAAGTAATAATTTTCTATCATGTACAGCAATATGATTATTAGAAGTACCTAATTTATATTCAGCAATATATAAACCCCTTAACCAAAGTTCATGATTATCAAATAAGCAAAAAGCATCATTAAAACTTACTTTACCATCTCTAATACTTTTTACTTCTGTGCCTAATAAGGCAATACCAGCAACATATTTATTCTCAATGGCATAGTTAAAATACGCTTGTCTGTTATTCATTTCCTTTGCCATAATATCTCAAATGCTACACTTCTATTTTATTAACTAAGCTCAACTAATTCTTAAACAACTGAATTAATTGATACAGTTTTTCTTTCAACGTTTTTCTATCTACAATAAAATCTAAAAAACCATGTTCAACCAAAAACTCACTTCTTTGAAAACCTTCGGGTAAATCTTTTTTAATGGTTTCTTTAATTACACGTGGACCAGCAAAACCAATTAATGCACCTGGTTCTGCAAAATTCAAATCGCCTAGCATACCAAAACTTGCAGAAATGCCACCAAACGTAGGATCTGTTAACATTGAAAAGTATGGTATTTTGGCATCGGCTAATTGAGAAAGCTTACCACTTGTTTTAGCTAATTGCATTAAGCTAAAGGCACTTTCCATCATTCTTGCTCCACCACTTTTACTAATTACCAAATAAGGTAATTGATGTTGTAAGCAATAATCAACAGCTCTGCTAAATTTTTCACCCATTACACTTCCTAAACTACCACCAATAAATTCAAAGTCCATGCAGGCAATCACCAATTCTTCTCCATTTACTTTACCAACAGCCACCCTCATACTATCTTTTAAATCGGTTTTAGAGTGAATGTCATCTAACCTTTTTTGATAGTTTTTTAAATCGGTGAAATTTAAAAAATCTTTACTTACAATGTTGTCAAATAAAACGGTGTATTCTTTTTCATCGAAAATAATATCGTAATATTCTTCACTACCAATTCTGTGATGATAGTTACATTTTGGACATACGTATAAATTCTCTTTTAAATCTGTAGTAGTAGAAATAAAATTACATTCAGGGCATTTATTCCATAAACCTTCTGGAGTTTCTTTTTTATCTGCTGTAGATGTTAAGATTCCCTTTTTTCTACGTTTAAACCAACTTCTTCGTCCACTTTCTTCTTGTTGTATTTCCTCGTCTCCTGTTAAATTATGCTCAATATCTTCTGTACTTTCTTTTTTCATATACAAAATAGACTTTTTGGGGTTGGCAAAGATAACGATATTTTGCTTTTAGCCGTTATGCATCTCTTCTAGCCAGAATTACCTTATTTTCAGCACATTTTCTATCTGTTATCTACCTTATTAGTTAATATAAATTTCATCAATAAATAACCATGCATTGTTGCCTGCACCAATATTGCCTTTTGGAATTTTACCAAAATTTCTCACCAAAATTTTTATATAACGTTGGGTGGTTTTTGTAAAATCTCCTACAATTTTTCCACCTAGTTTTTGAAACATTTCATCTTTTAATAAATCTTCTTGATACACTTGTTGGTATTGTATTCCATCTGTTGAAACAGCAATAATTACCTCACTTGCTGGATAAATCCAACTATTTTGTTTGGCAAAATTGTACATCACCACTTTAGAAACAGTATCAATTTTACCCAAATCAATAATAGCTTCCATATCTTTTCCATTCCATCCAGTCCACTCAACAGAAGGAAATTTTTCTTCTGCTGCTACACCATTCACTAATCCAAAAACGCCTCCATTACCTGGATATGCATTTGATGGCTGATGTGTTAATGTAATTTTTTTCCCCGTTGCTTTATTAAAGTCAAATGTTTTGTATCGCCATTTTAAAGGCTTTCCATCTAACAAAATACTGCTTGCTACCGTAGTATAGTTTTGAATAAGTACTGGTTGTTTATACGGTTGTGCTGGTGCACTAAATCCATCGCCTCTAATTGAATAATAAATGGTTGCTTTGTTGTCATTAGTACCTAATTTCCACAAAATGCCATTATAATTTGCAGTTGGTAATATGCTATCTGTAATGTCGTAATACGCATTGCTGTAATTTACTTTCCACAGCTGGTATCGTTTAAATTGTTGTTGTAATTTTTCTTGAAAAAATGTCCAATTTTTATTTTCTTTTCTGCTCCATAAAACCTCACTTAATGCTGCAATTCTAGGAAAAACCATGTATTCAAGTTTTGCAGTGTTGGTTATGTATTCTGTCCATACATTTCCTTGAGCACCTAAAACCAAACTAGCTTCTTTTTCATTTAAAACCGAAGGAATAGGTTCGTAAGCGTATACTTTTTCAATGGGTAAATAACTGCCAATAGTTACAGAATCTTCGTGTCTAGTTTGACTATGATCGAAATAACAATGACTACCTGGAGTCATAATTACTTGATGATTTTGCTGAGCAGCTTCTATGCCTCCTTTTTCTCCACGCCAGCTCATTACAATTGCATTAGGTGCTAAACCACCTTCTAAAATCTCATCCCAACCAATTATTTTTCTACCCTTTTGATTTAAGTATTTTTCTATTCTTTGAATAAAATAACTCTGTAAGCCATGCTCATCTTTCAAGTTTTTTTCTTTGATTAATTTTTGACAAAACTTTGAACGTTTCCAAGATTCTTTTGGGCATTCATCTCCTCCAATATGAATATAATTACTCGGAAAAAGTTCCATTACTTCATTTAAAACATCTTCTAAAAAACTAAATGTATAATCAGTTGGGCAAAACACATCTTCAAAAATTCCCCAAGTTTGTTGTACCTGTTTTCCTTTATCGTTGCCATACCAAGCTACATTTTCAGGATGTTTGGTATCTTCTTTAGGAAAGCAACTTAATTCTGGATAAGCAGCTATGGCAGCAGATGCATGACCAGGCATTTCTATTTCTGGAATGATTGTAATAAAACGATCAGAGGCGTATTGTACGATAGTTTTAATATCTTCTTGTGTGTAAAATTTACCATACGGCTCTTTGGTATTTCCTGTTCCAGGATATCTTCCAATAGTAGTTCCATTTCTATAAGCTCCAACGGCTGTTAATTTTGGATATTTTTTTATTTCAATTCTCCAGCCTTGATCATCTGTTAAATGCCAATGGAAATAATTCATTTTATGTAGGGCAAGAAAATCAATGTATTTTTTTATGTATTCTACTGTATAAAAATGTCTACTAACATCTAAATGCATACCTCTGTATGAAAATCTAGGCTCATCTGATATTTCAACGGCATTAATGGGCAAGCTTTTTATTTTTTTTATGGGAAGAAGTTGAATTAAGCTTTGCATTCCATAAAATGTACCCATGTACGTATCGCCTTCAATAAGTACAAATTTTGGTTGAATAGAAAGTGTATACTTGCCATCATTAGCAGGTGCTGTAATAAATTTTTTGGTTTTGAATGCTATATAATTTGTAGTGGCTTTTGAAGCTATCTTTAAACTTATACTATAATACTGTTTTAAGTAAGCATTGAAGAAATTTGCTATTGCTTTTTCACCAGCATCTGTATACAATAAAACTGTAGTAGGTGAAAGCAAAAATTGCCCTTTCTTTTTTTCTAATTTTATAGGTTGAGGAATA
>JBMLQZ010000039.1:0-2024 GCA_049241285.1 Chitinophagaceae bacterium
TGGGTTAGATTTTTGGTATTAATAATGATTAACAACAAAATTGCCACAATCACAATTAAACAAACTACCAACATTAAAACATTAGATGCAGATAGTTTTGATTTGGGAATATTGTTCATGAAGCCTTTAGGGTTTGTAAATTATTTCTGATGATGTTGTTGCAAATGTAGGATAAATACTACATAATTACATACTCACCCATTTTGTTAATACAAATTATTGGTAATTTTTTATATAATTCAAAATAGTCAAAAACTTGTTTTAATTTACTAGTAAATAATAGATATTCTGTGTTGTCTTTTGCATTTTTATTAAAATATTCAACACTTTTTGCTGCATCAAACTTTATAGGGAAAATATGGACAGGAATAAAATCTTGTCCTTTACTTTTTGAATGTGAAGCTAATATGTATAATTCTTCAATTTGATCGTCTTGAACAGGTATACAACCAACAGTTATGCAACTACCATGAATATAAATTTCTCCACCTGGTTTATCAATATCACTTAATAATATATCAGAGCTATTTGGATAATTTAATCCTAGAGCTAAATGATAAGTACTTCTATATTTAAATTCATTTATGGTATAAAAACCCTCTGGAACTTGATAATCACCTTCCATTCTTTTTGGCCCTAATGCACCACTTAATGCACACACTTTGTAAGTTTTAAATAATTGATAGGGCTCTTTAGAATGATTTCTTGCCCAAACTTCTAACTTACTATCATATTTAAAACTACGAATATACAATTGCTGCAATGGCCATTTTAATCCGGCTTTTTCAACCTGTTTTTTTAAGGTATCTTCTTTCAATTTAAAAACGTTGGCAACTTTATTGCTACTTTTTTGTAGGTCAATAAAATTGTTTTGTGCTTTAACCACAGATACTAGAATAATGCAACACAGAAACCAACACCATTTGCTCATGAAAACATATAATTTACAAAATCAATAAACTAGCTTCAAATCTATAAAAATTTATACTGATTAACAGCATAAAAAAAGCTGGCTTTCTTAGAAAACCAGCTTTTTTATTGATATAAACAATCTATGCTTTTTTGCCTAAAGGTTTATCTTTTGCAAAATCTACCAATATTGGTGCAGCAACAAATATTGAAGAATAAGTACCAGTAATAACACCAATTAACATTGCAAAGGCAAAACCTCTTGTTACTTCTCCACCAAAAATAAATAAGATTAAAATGGTTAAGAATACAGTTAATGAGGTCATGATAGTTCTACTCAAAGTCTCATTAATGGCTGTGTTAATTACTTGAGCCTTTGGCATTGTAGGATATAATTTACTATCTTCTCTAATTCTATCATATACAATTACAGTATCGTTCATACTAAAACCAATTACAGTTAAAACTGCAGCAATAAAATGTTGGTCAATTTCAAGAGGGAAGTTTACAACATTTCTTAGGAAAGAGAATACAAATAAGGTAACAAAAACGTCGTGTAATAATGCAACAATTGTTCCTAATGAATATCTCCAATCTCTAAAACGAATGAAAATGTATAAACAAATAATTATGATAGCAATAATAGCTGCACGAACTGCACCAGATTTCAACTCATCAGAAATGGTTGGTAAAACAGTTTGAGAACTTTGCTTATACTTCGAATCAAATTCTGCATAAGTTAAACCAGCTGGTAAAAAGTTTTTCAAACCATTATATAATGTTTGTTCTACTTCACCATCTATTTTATTGCCCGTTTCATGAATTCTGTAAGAAGTAGTAATATCTAATTGATTATTAGATCCAACTGTTTTAATAATAGGAGCTTCACCATTAAATACTGCTTTTAATTCAGTTCTAATAGCCTCTTGATTTACAGGCTTATCAAAACGAACAGTATAACTTCTTCCTCCAGCAAATTCAACACCTTCATCAAAACCATTAAAGAACGATGCAATACCTAAAACAAGTACTATTACAGAAATGATATAAGCTATCTTTCTATACTCAATAAATTTGAATGAAGCATGTTTAAATATTTTTTTAGATAATCCGGT
>JBMLQZ010000040.1:0-2567 GCA_049241285.1 Chitinophagaceae bacterium
AGAAGATACTTATAAAATATTATCAGATAATGAAAAAGAACTACCCATAGTATTTTTAAAAATGTTGCCACATATGCAACAACAAAATTGGTTATTCAATTATCAATTTATTTGGGGAATTGAAAAAAGTTTTGAGGGATTGGTAAGAAGAGCTAACTATTTAGATACTCATAAAGAAGCATTACAGGCTTTTCAAGACAATTATATAGCCTTACAAAACTGCTATGATACATTTTTTCCTGATGTACTTACATTTGCAAAATCACTTGTTCAGAAATAAACTTTGTTAACTAAATTTTTTTTACATGAAATACTTTGCAGTTGTTGTTTTTACTTTTTTAAGTGTTTGCCAGGTGATTGGTCAGCAAAAACCTACTGAATTAGATAAAAGCCCAATGGATATTAGTTATTGGCCTGCTAATTTTCCTCTTTTAAAAATGTCAGGTAAGGTAAAAGAAAGCCCTGTAGCTAGATTATTATATAGTAGACCTTTAAAAAATAATAGAACCATTTTTGGCGGCATTATCAAGTACAAAGAAATTTGGCGTTTAGGTGCAAATGAAGCTACCGAAATTGAATTTTTTAAAAATGTAAAGTTTGGAGGTAAATTATTAACTAAAGGTAGATACACATTGTTTTGTATTCCTGAAGAAAATAAATGGACAATTATAGTAAATAGAGATAATTATAGTTGGGGGAATTTTGTATACGACAGTAGAAAAGATATTTTAAGAACAGATGCATCTGTTGAAAAGAATGCTGAATCTATTGAAGCGTTTACCATTTACTTTGAAGAAACTAAATCAGGAGCTAACTTAATTATTTTATGGGACGATGCAAAAGCTGTTTTACCAATTGTTTTAGCATAATTTTTTTCATATTCTTATATAATATTCATTAGAACTTATTGGGTTTCTATGCAAATTATGAATGCCTATTAGTATAAACTTGGCATGCAATAGTAGTAATCCTTATTTTTGCAACTCTTTTTAAAACATTTTGCATGAATTTTAACCTTACACAAATACCTCAAAGAACAGCTCAGCCACGTACAAATGGACTAACAATGGTAATGGATAAAGGGCTTAGCATACCAGAGGTGCACAATTTTATGAGTGTTTGTGGTCCACATGTTGATATTGTAAAATTAGGTTTCGGAACTTCATTCGTTACGCCAAATCTTAAAGAAAAAATACAAGTATACCAATCTTATAATGTTCCTGTTTATTTTGGAGGAACCTTGTTTGAGGCTTTTTTAATTAGAAATCAATTTGAAGATTATATAGCTACATGTAAAGAATATAACCTTACTCATGTAGAAGTAAGTGATGGTTCAATCATTATTCCACATGCAGAAAAATGTGGTTATATTGAAAAATTAACCAAGCATTTTACTGTATTGAGTGAAGTAGGCAGTAAAGATGCTGCACATATTATTCCTCCTTATAAATGGATTGAATTAATGAGGGCAGAACTTGAAGCAGGATCATCTTATGTGATTGCTGAGGCTAGAGAAGCAGGAAATGTGGGTATTTACAGAGGTAGTGGAGAAGTAAGAGAAGGGTTAGTACAAGAAATTCTTACACAAATACCAGAAGAAAAAATTTTATGGGAAGCCCCTCAAAAAGCACAACAATTATATTTTCTTGAATTAATTGGTTGTAATGTTAATTTAGGAAATATTGCACCTAATGAAGTAATTCCTTTAGAGGCTATGCGTATTGGTTTACGTGGTGATACTTTTGAGTTATATCTAAATAAATAAACTACTTCATGCGTTTATTTGCACTCATTGGTTATCCATTAACTCATTCATTTTCTCAAAAATATTTCACAGAAAAATTTCAACGTGAGCATATTTTAGATGCTGAATTTCATTTAGTATCTCTTGAAAATATTCATGAATTGCAAAATGAGTTACTAGCAAAAAATAATTTAAAGGGTTTTGCTATTACCATTCCACATAAAAAAAACATTTTACCTTTTTTACACGAAACTACCGTTGAAGTTGCTAAAATGGGTGCTTGTAATTGTGTAAAAGTTGAAAATGGTAAATTAATTGGGCATAATACCGATGTAAATGGCTTTGAACAGTCACTCATAAAACAGTTACAGCCTCATCATAAAAAAGCATTGGTTTTAGGAACAGGTGGTGCTTCAGCAGCGGTTGAATATGCTTTGCATAAATTAGGTATCAATTATACACTTGTTTCAAGAAATAATACTGTAGATAATTGTATTTCTTATGAGGCAATTAATGAACAATTGTTACAAGAATATACATTGATTATAAATACAACACCTTTAGGCACCTATCCTAAAGTAGATGAAGCACCAGCTTTACCATATGAATTTATTACAGACAAACATTATCTTTTTGATTTAGTCTACAACCCTTCTGAAACCCTGTTTTTACAAAAAGGGAAAAGGGCAGGGGCTGCCACTCAAAATGGATATGAAATGTTGGTTATTCAAGCCGAGGAAAATTGGAAAATTTGGAATAGTTAATGTTGTAGTTTTTTAATTGCATTTTCAGGTAAAGAAACTTTTTTCTTTTCTGCATAATC
>JBMLQZ010000041.1:0-1206 GCA_049241285.1 Chitinophagaceae bacterium
CAGGGCGATCAAACTCTGTTCCATCTGTTTTATACATATCGAAAAAGAGATTGCCGGGTTTCATAATTTCAGAGTCAAAGAATTTCACAAATGAAACTGGGCTTTGCTTCCAATTTGATCTAAAAACATTCATTAACTTTTGTGCATATTCAGTTGTCGTATCCTCATAATTGTAGGCAACGTACAATTTGTTGATAGCCTCTTTGGCAAATCCCTTGGGGATATTTACTTCGTATTGAGAAAACGCATTTAACGAAATAGAAAAAATTAGTAGGAATAAAAAAGCAGTTCTCATTTTCATTTTTTTTGCAAAAGCATTAAGTTATTCATTTGATATCGAGTAATCGTCTTGTATCCTAATTTTTCTTCTTCTTAAACATTTCCAACATTCTATCAGTTACCACAAATCCACCCACAACGTTTAATGTTCCAAGAATCACTGCAATAAAGCCAAGCATTAAAGCTAAATAATTATCACTTTCTGCCTTGCCCATTACAATGATAGCACCTACAATTACAACACCATGAATAGCATTTGCACCACTCATTAATGGAGTATGAAGTACACTTGGCACTTTTTCAATAATTTCTATACCACAGAAAATCATTAGAATAACGATATAAATAATTTGTTGATGTTGATGAATAAAGTCCATTTTTAGTTATGAGTTATGAGTTAAGAATTATAAATTTTGAAGCAAGTATGCAAACACTTTTACTAACTAATTGCTTTTAATCTATCGTTTGTTATTTCTCCATTATGCGTTATGCAAGTTCCTTTTACCAAATCATCTTCAAAATTCAAGTTGATTTCGCCTTCTTTACTAAGAATTAATTGCATAAAATTCAACACGTTTTTACCATACAATTTACTTGCATCAGCTGGCATACCACTTGGTAAATTGCTATTACCTAAAATTGTTACCCCGTTTGCTGTAACTACTGTTTCGTTGTTTTTTGTTTGAGGGGTATTGCCACCTGTTGCACTAGCCAAATCTATAATTACACTACCAGCCTTCATTGTAGCTAAAACCTCGTTGGTAATTAAAATAGGTGCTTTACGACCAGGAATTTGTGCAGTAGTAATAACCACATTTGCTTTGTTAACAGCTTCAGCAATTCTTGCAGCTTGTTTTTGTTTATATTCTTCACTTTGTTCAACTGCATAGCCACCAGCTTTACTAGCATCTGCAGCACCTTCAACTT
>JBMLQZ010000042.1:0-1261 GCA_049241285.1 Chitinophagaceae bacterium
AGTTAACTTGTGTTGCAAAATCTTTAATGTAACTGTAGCCAATTGAAGTGTTAATTAACCCCATAAACGTATGTGTTAATTCAACATTATCTGTGTATTGAGGTCTTAAAAAAGCATTACCTTTTTCATAAGTTAATTCATCTAGTTTGTTTTCAAACGGATTTAAATCTTGATAGCTTGGTCTGTCAATTCTTCTACTATAAGTAATGTTTAAAGTATGCTTTTTACTGGCATTCCAAGTTAATGCTGCACTTGGGAAAAAATCTAAGTATGAGCGTTTAACATTATTATCACCTTGTACCACTCCATCTGCTCTTGTTAAATTTCCTTCACTGTTGGTTTGTTCCATTCTTAAACCTGTTTGTAAGCTCCATTTTTCATTGAATTGACGCTGATAATTAACATAAGCAGCATTTACATTTTCAGTATATGTGAAACTATTGCTACGATCTAAAATTTTTACATCATTGCCATTGATTACATTGAAGAAATCGAAAGTATTGGTTGTTTTAACGTATGAAAACTTTGCACCCATTCCTACTTTTCCTTTCCATAAATTCATTTCATAATCTGCTTTCAAAGTATAAATATCTATATCGGTTGGTGTATTATTTTTATTAATAACACTATATAGCAAATTGTTATTATTGCCATAATACAAGTTAGGTTGATAGCTATTGCCCTTGCCTCTAAATACACCATAATCACCATCAATGTTTAATTCTCTACCACTAGTATCTGCATATCTATAGTTAATATTTCCATTGATATTTGTTCTTGATTGAGGAACTGTATTAAACGCTTCTAAATTCTTAATAAAAGTATTTGTAGGCCTATAAGTAATAGGAGTAGAGCCTTGACTTGACCAATCATTATTAGAAAAACCTGCTCTTACCATTACTCCCAATGTACTTTTAGAATTGATAAAAAAGTCAGCACCTACTTTTGTATTAATATTCTTATCGTTGCTTCTGTTTACACTTTTTTGATCATAAATAGTATCGTTTTGAACTCTATATAAAAACATGCTATTTTCATAAATGCCTGTTCCTCCACTAATATTACTGAAGATGTTTACTTTTTTATCTCTATAGTTTAAGTTTACTGAGCCGTTTCCTTTAGGAGTTACACCTTGTGTTAATCCTATATTTGTGCTACCGTTTGTTCCGTATTTTTTATTCTTTTTTAAACGAATATTAATAACACCAGCATTGCCACTAGCATCGTATTTAGCACTAGGATTACTAATCATTTCAATAGC
>JBMLQZ010000043.1:0-1205 GCA_049241285.1 Chitinophagaceae bacterium
ATAAAATCGTAGCGTTTTTTCATTTCAGTATAAGCTTCAATGGCTGTTGGGTTTACTTCACCCATGTTATCCATACGCTTACGCATTCTATCACTAGTTGCTTGTAATTCTTCTAAAGATGTTTCTGTAGTTCTTGCTTCTGTTAATACTTCGTCTAATACAATTTTAAATTCAACATGTAAACGCTCTTTCATACCAGCAAGCTGTAATTTCAATTCATTCAACTTGTCTTTTATAGCATTTAAAGAAGCATCAAGTAATTCTTTACTTTTAATTTTTTGTTTTAATTCCGTTTCTTTTGCTTGCAATTCATTGCGTAAATTATAGAATGCCTGATCTGCTTCATTCAGTTTTTTCTCTTCTTCTTCTTTAGTTCTCATTAATGACAACAATGCATCCTCACTTTCAATAACTGCTTTTTCACCATCTTGAATTAGCAAAGCAGCATCTGTTAATTGCAATGAATTATTATTGATTTGCTCATGCAAATCGTTTAATTGATTTTGTTTAAACGTAAGCTCTTGTTGTAAGGTATTAATTTTACTTTGTTGCTTAGTAAACAACAAATTATTTTCATTAAATAAAGAAGAAGCTTGTTGATAATCGGCCTCAGCAAACTTATAATCTTGTTCAACCAATTTTAATTCTTCTGCAATCTTTAAAAGATTAGCATTTAAATCCGCTAAAGTTTCTCTAGTAGTTGCTATGGCTTCTTGCTCATCTTCTAAACGTACTTGTAAATCTTCTAAACGTTGCACTGCAGCAACTTTAGCAGCTTGGGTATTTTCTATTTTATTTTTAACAGCAAAAACTTGATTGGTTAAAACATTAATCTCGTTTTCGGTTTGTTTAATTGCATTTTCTTTCAGTTGTTCATTAAAACCAATTACTCTGTTATGCATTGTTTGGATATTCGCTTTAAGCGTTTGAACAACTGCATCTAACAAAACAATTTCATCGTTTAGCTTTTCTAAGTTTTTAGCTCTACCAATTTTTTTACCTTCAAATAATCCTACACTTCCACCAGTAAGGGTATATTTTCCTTTTACAAGTTTTCCAGATTTTTCTAAAACAATTCCTGCATTTGCTTGTGTAAATGCTTCATCATTTTCTGCAATAAATACATTGGCTAAAAGGTATTGAGCTAATTGATTGTATGCAGCATCTACTTCAATAACATTTAACGCTTTTAGGGTATTGTTTGG
>JBMLQZ010000044.1:0-2461 GCA_049241285.1 Chitinophagaceae bacterium
ACGGACCAATTACTCCCACAAATGCTTGAGGTGAGTGTAACCCAAATACAGCAATAGATACAGCTATTGCCAATTCAAAATTGTTGCCTGTGGCTGTAAATGCTATTGATGCATTTTGAGCATATGGTAAGCCTACAGATTTTGCTATGAAAAAGCTCACAAAAAAAGTGATGATAAAATAAATAATCAATGGAATGGCTACTTGCAATACTTGTAATGGTAATTGTAACAGCTCATTACCTTTTAAGCTAAACATAAATACAATTGTAAACAACAGTGCATACAAAGTAATAGGAGAGATGATGGGTATAAATGTTCGGTTTAGCCAATCGTTTCCTTTTTGTTGAATGATAACGTTTCTAGTTATAAATGCTAATAAAAAAGGAACACCCAAATAAATGGCTACACTTGTTGCAACATTTGTAAACGGAACTGTAATTTCAAAATTACCCAAACCTAAGTATTTGGGTAAAATGTTTATAAAAAGCCAAGCATACACACTGTAAAACAACAACTGAAATATGCTGTTTAATGCTACTAATACAGCTGCATATTCTCTATTTCCTTTGGCTAAATCGTTCCAAACAATTACCATAGCAATACATCTTGCCAAACCAATTAATATTAAACCAACCATATATTCTGGTTGATTGCGTAAAAATAAAACGGCTAGTATAAACATTAAAATGGGGCCAATTATCCAGTTTAATACCAAGGAAAGCAACATTGCTTTTTTATCTTGAAACACTTTTGGTAACAATGCATAATCTACTTTTACAAGTGGTGGATACATCATTAAAATTAATCCGATGGCCAAGGGAATATTGGTTGATTGAACCGAAAGGGCCTGCATAACATTGGATATGTTTGGGAAAAAATATCCAATTGCAATGCCTACAATCATGGCAAGAAATATCCATACGGTAAGATAACGATCTAAGAACTTTAGCTTTGGCTGCATAAACATTTTTTATTGAATTTTTGAAAATACATACCACATTTCTTGTGCTATTTGTAAACTTCTTTCTGCGTAAATAGCCATTTGTTGTGGTGTATTATCAGCTATTTTAGGATCGGTATATTTTATAGGAATTCTTATTTCAGCACCAAAAACAACTGGACAACCTTCGTCGGCATTATTACAAGTCATAATTGCCGCAAATTCATTTTGTGGATTAAATGCATGCTGATATACTTTCGAAAAACAAACGATCGGCATTTCGTTCAATGCATATTTTACTGCGTATACAGGATTATCTGCTTGGCTTAATTTTTCTATCTCAAATCCTTGATGAATAAGTGTTTCTACAATTTTGGGATACATAGCTGTGGCTTCGGTTCCACCGGAAAAACAATACAGATTTTTAATGTTGAAATGATTTGCCATTGTTTGTGCCCAAATCTGCGATAAGTGACTTCTTCTAGAATTATGTGTGCAAATAAAATTTAACCGAATGGTAGATTGAGCTTGTACTTTTTGTTGTACATAGTGTATTAACGGTTGTAAAATTTGTTTTCGTTCTGGGCTTATTAATTCAGCAGAAAACGAAGCTATGTTTTGCAAAATTGTGGTATTCATACTCGAAACTATTTGTTGTTTTTTTAATGTTTAACAGCAGCTTGAAGTACTGCTGCAACATGCATTTTGTTGAATGGGCTCATTTGTTTTGTGTACACTAATACCACATGCATCTGCGGCCAAACAGGCTGTTTGTAAGTTTTGTAGAATAAACTTGTCATCTTTAAAATATAAACCATACTTGCCAATTGTATCAGCTTGATATTCTACTTCAATTTCAGCATCGCTTATGCCTAATTTTTCCTCAGCTAATTCAATAATCTGCAACAATTTCGATGGTTTTAGCAAATGTTCGGTGTCATTGGCATTCCACAATTGAAAATTTATTTTTTTGTCGAAACGAATTACGCCACCACAATCGATAAACTTTTTTTCAATTTGTCCTATTTCTGTTATATGAAAATGTGTAGGAACTGGAGTGCCATTTTCTAATTCAAATACCACTTGTTGTACATTGTGTAATTCAGATTTTACAGCTGATAATTTCATGTGCTTTATTTTTATTGGTTTAATGCAATATTGCGATTAAATAGATTAAAAAAATAGCTAACAGCATTTTTGCTGGGTTGCTTTTACAATAACGTTAGAAAAATAGTTTTTAATAATTGCAAAAGTTGCTTCGTTTATACAATAGCAAATTGCCGTTCCTTCAATGTTTCCTTTAATTAAACCTGCGTTTTTAAGTTCTTTTAGGTGTTGAGATACAGTTGGTTGTGCTAAAGGCAATTCGTTTACAATATCGCCACAAATGCAAGTGTCTACTGTAAGCAAGTACTCAATAATGGCAATTCTTGCCGGATGACCTAGTGCTTTTGCAATATTTGCAATTTGATTTTGTTGTTCTGTAAAAAAATCTTTTTTAGTTGCACCCATAACTATTCT
>JBMLQZ010000045.1:0-1677 GCA_049241285.1 Chitinophagaceae bacterium
AAATGTCGTTTTTGTGTCATTTTTGTGTCATGTTTAAATAATCGTTCTACACATTCTCAACTATATTTATCTATGCACCGTATTTGTTTTTGATAATAATAAACATCTAACCGATGTTTTTGTAATAATACTTTAAAAATAAAACAGCATGTCTACTGCTACTAGAGGAATTATTTTAATGAATTTAGGATCTCCAGATTCTACAAGTGTAAAAGATGTAAGAAAATATCTTGCTGAATTTTTAATGGATGAAAAAGTAATTGACATTCCTTATATAGTAAGACTTTTATTAGTGAGAGGAATTATTGTGCCGCTAAGAGCTCCTAAAAGTGCAGAGGCATATAGTACTATTTGGTGGAAAGAAGGCTCACCATTAATACAATTAACCAAACAATTACAACAAGCAGTTCAAACTAATTTTGATGAGCCAGTTGTAATTGCTATGCGTTATGGTAATCCAACACCACAATTTGCGTACGATAAATTGTTAAAAGAAAATCCTGGTATTAAAGAAGTGGTGTTAATGCCTTTATACCCTCATTATGCAATGAGTAGTTATGAAACTGCTGTTGAATACATGAAAGAAGTGCATGCTAAAATTGGATATCCGTTCAAGCTACATGTCATTCCACCTTACTACAATAATCCAGATTATATAGCAGCTTTTGCAAGTCATATTCAACCTTACTTGCAACAAGATTACGATCATTTGTTATTTAGCTATCATGGTATTCCTGAAAGACATTTAAAAAAAACCGATCCTACTAAACAACACTGTTTAATGGTAGAAGGATGTTGTAGTGTAGATTCTGTTGCTCACAATACTTGTTACAGACACCAATGTTTAGTAACTACCGAATTAACAGCAAAAGCATTAAACTTACCTAAAGAAAAATATAGCTATTCATTTCAATCAAGATTAGGAAAAGATCCTTGGTTAAAGCCTTATACCGATTTTAGATTGAAAGACATGCCTAAAGAAGGTATTAAAAAGTTATTGGTAATTTGTCCTGCATTTGTTAGCGATTGTTTAGAAACTTTGGAAGAAATTGCCATTAGAGGAAAGGAAGATTTCATGGAAGCTGGTGGTGAAAGTTATGAAATGATTCCTTGTTTAAATACAAATCCTTTATGGGTAAATGCTGTTTCTAAGTGGATAAAAGCAACATTCTAGGCACTTACTAAACCTATCAATTTTCATGTACCCATACATAAAAGCATTACATATCATTTTTGTGGTAACATGGTTTGCTGGTATATTTTATATGCCAAGATTGTTTATTTACAATGTTGAGGCTGGTGACAAACCTGAAATTGCATGTACAGCTTTACGCAATCAATTTAGTATTATGATGAAAAGGCTTTGGTTTGGCATTACCTGACCTTCTGCTATTATTACCTTATTATTAGGTGTTACTGTTTTAATAAAAGGTGGTTGGTGGCAAATCATTTTTAGTGAGGAAGGAAAATGGTTACTAATTAAACTGGTATTAGTTGTATTGCTTTATTTATACCATTATAGTTTACATATTATTTACAAACAACAAAAAGCCGGAATTTTTAAATACTCATCTAATCAACTAAGAGTTTGGAACGAAGTTGCAACCATTTTTTTGTTTGCAATTGTTATGCTTGTGGTGGTTAAACAAAGTATTAGTTTGGTTTGGGGCTTATTAG
>JBMLQZ010000046.1:0-6354 GCA_049241285.1 Chitinophagaceae bacterium
ATCATCACCATTCATATCGTTCATAGCTTCAGCAGCTTCTTCACGTTTTGCACGGCGATATTTTGCTTTTAAACTCTTACCTCTTCCACCGCCACCACTAAGTTTGGCTTGTGTTTCTTTAATTTTATCTTGAATTTCTTTTGCGTCTATTTCTTTATCTTCTCTTCTTACAGGACCACGGCTATTATTTCTGTTATCTCTATTAAATCCACCACCTGCATTTCTATTTCCACCACCTTGATTATTTCCGGATCCATTTCTGTTGAAGCCGCCGCCTGCACCTTGTTGGTTGTTTCTATTATTTGCTGGAACAATTGGTCTACTATTACCAGTACCAGGTGCTTGTGTTTGTCCACCAGCATTTTGTTGTCCTTGATAACCAGCACCTCTATTATCTCTATTAAATCCGCCTCCGCCTTGTTGATGGCCTCTGTTTTGAAAATTGCCAGATTGTTGGTTGCCACCAGCCTGTGGTTGACTACCTCCAACTCTTCTATTATCAACAGGAATACGCTTACGCTTTTTCCTATCTTCAGCACTCATTGGTTTTGGTCTTGTATCGCTATCTACAGGTAATTCAATTTTACCTAAAATTTTAGGACCCGTTAATTTTTCTGCTTGAATATTTTCGATGACAGGAGCATCATCTTCTTTATCATCAACTGAAACTTCACTTTCAATACTTGCTACTAGAGGTTCAGGAGCAAAGGTTTTTGGAGTCTCATGTATAGTTGCTGTTTCAGAAACTTGGGTTGGTTCTTCCGCATGAATTTGATTAGATGTAGCAATTGTTTCTTGTACATCTTCTGGTTTTTTAACCCCTTTTTTAGGACGAGTAGAAGAATCAATAGCTGATAAATCAATTTTAGTAAGAATTTTAGGTCCTTCAAGTTCTGGTGCCTCAATTTTTACAATATTGGATGAATCTGACGATTCTGATTGCTTTTGCTCTTCTATTACAACCTTTTCTGATATAACTTCAATTGAAGTGCTTTGTGTAAATGCATCTTGAATGGGCTCTGGTTTTTGAGCTGCTACTACTGGCTCTGTAAAAGTTGGTGCACTAACTTGTGGCTCTGCAACCACAACAGGTTCAGTTGGTTGTGGTTTTACTTCTTCTTTTACAAATTGCTTTCTAAAGCTAATTTCTTCTTCGTCTCTTTTTTTGCGTTCTAACTGCTGAGATTTTGGTATTTCAACCATATCGGCCTTATTCTTAGCTTGTTTATCGCTTTGAAACTCGGATTGAAGGGCATAATACATTTCTTCTGAAAGCTTTGCAGTAGGCTTCAGATCATCTTTATTAAACCCCTTTTTTGCTAAAAAATCTATTAAAGTATCTTGACCTACATTAAATTCTTTAGCAGCGGCTAATAATCTTGGTAATTTCAGTTCTGACATTCAGTGTTTTTAATTTGTCTGTTGTTAAATATCCATTTTGTATAACAACATGTATATTCTGAAGACGGTTTTCTGCAAAAATATGATGCTTATAAAACCATCTTTCTAATTGTGTTGTAAAATAGCTAACCTATAATTTTACTACAATTGATTCTAATTAGTGCTACAAAGTAACCTCTTTATTTTAGGTGCAACAAAGAAATTATCTATATTTCTTATTCTTCTCTCTCAAACTCGTCTTTCAACACTTTTAATACATCAATTATGGTTTCTTTTTCTAGGTCTGTTCTACGCTCTAACTCTTCTGCTGTTAATGATAATACACTACGTGCTGTATCACAACCTACTCGCTTAAATTCATCAATAATCCATTGTTCAATTTCATCTGTAAATTCATCTAAGTCAATATCAAATTCATTAGTTTGTTCTTCATCTTCTCTAAATACATCAATTTCGTAACCGGTAAGTTCACAAGCTAATTTAATGTTTACTCCTCTTCTACCAATTGCTAATGATACTTGATCGGCTTT
This sequence comes from Chitinophagaceae bacterium, assembly GCA_049241285.1. Classification (GTDB taxonomy): domain Bacteria; phylum Bacteroidota; class Bacteroidia; order Chitinophagales; family Chitinophagaceae; genus Parasediminibacterium. The sequence goes on from JBMLQZ010000046.1 coordinate 1,932, forward strand.
TAAATATGCATCTACTTGCTTTTTCTCATTATCAATGTTCATGTAGCTGATTTTTGCAGGCGTTAATGAACGTTGAATAAGTAATTGAATGTTAGATGTATAATTAATTACATCAATGTTCTCATTCTTTAATTCACGAACAATTCCGTGAATACGGCTACCTTTCATACCAACACAAGCACCAACTGGATCAATTCTATCGTCGTAGCTTTCTACAGCTACTTTTGCTCTTTCACCAGGTTCTCTTACAATTTTCTTAATAGAAATTAGTCCATCAAAAATTTCAGGAACTTCAATTTCTAATAACTTGTGTAGGAATAAAGGACTGGTTCTTGATAAAATAATTACTGGTGTATTGTTTTTTAAATCAACACGTTCAATAACAGCTCTGGTATTTTCGCCTTTTTTGAAATAATCTTGTGGAATTTGTTCAGATTTTGGAAGAATTAATTCATTTCCTTCTTCATCTAATAACAATACCTCTTTTTTCCAAACTTGATAAACTTCGGCAGAAATAATTTCTCCAATTCTATCACCATATTTCTTTAATAACACATTCTTTTTTAAATCGCTAATGCGGCTTGCTAATGTTTGTTTAGCGGCTAAAATGGCACGGCGACCAAAATCAACCATATCTACTTCTTCATACAATTCTTCACCTACTTCAAAATCTGGTTCAATCTTAATAGCCGATGAGTAAGCAACTTCAGCTAATGGATCAATCACTTCTCCATCTTCAACAATCATTCTTCTACGAATAATTTCTAAGTCGCCTTTTTCTGCGTTTACAATTACATCGAAGTTTTCATCGCTACCATATTTTTTTCGTAAAAGTGTTTTGAATACATCTTCTACTACTTTCATCATCGTTGGACGGTCTAGATTTTCTGCATCTTTAAAATCTTGAAACGCATCTATTAAGTTGATACTTGCCATACTTTTTATGTTTAAAATGTACTTACTCTACCATAGCATTGCTGTGGTGTACCTATTAAAATTGTAATTGAACGGTTGTTGATTTTATATTTTGAAATGGAATAACCAATTGTTGTGTAATAGCTTTTTTACCTTTTCCTTCTGTGTGTTCTAGCAATATATCATTTTCAGTAACTGCTTGTAAAATGCCTATTTTTTCAGTAGCATCAGTAAACACAACACTTACCATTCTGCCTACATTTTTTACATATTGGCGATGTAACTTTAATGGCTCAGTAACACCTGGACTGGAAATTTCTAAACTAAAATCGCCTTCAGGATACGTAGCTGATTCTTCTATTACTCTGTATAATTTTCTATTGATTTGAACACATACGTCTATAGGAAATCCACTATCACCATCAATAAATATTTTAAAATTATTGGTAGGTTTTATTTTGATTGATACCAAAAACAAGCTAGGATATTCAGCAAGTATTGGCTGTAACCATGCTTCTAATTGTTGTATTTGAGTTTCTGTTGCCATAACTATAAAGAAGAAGGGAACGTCTCCGTTCCCTTCGTTATATTCTTTTTCCGATGCAAATGTATAGATTTGATTGCGAATTTGCCAAATAATTATTGTACTCCTTTCTAACTGTTAAAAAATATAAATATCACAGTGGTAATAATATTACTGCAAAAATTTACCATATTGTTATCGCACCAAGCGTATCCTTTAACAATAGTTGCAGATGGTTGATATTGCTCTGTAATAACTTTATTAACGTTGTATTTTACTTGCAATTGACTTCCTAAAATGCTATCAACAAGCATACCTGTAAATGCAAAGAAGATAATTTGTAAAAAAATTATTGGAATTAATGGTATATAAAAATGAGTAACCGATGCAATACCAAAACTTGCCAACAATGCAGCTAGAGTACCTTGCCAAGAAATGCCACCAGACAATCCTTTATTAGTTGGTTTAAAAGATATAATGTCAAAGGTTTTGCCTTTACAATAATTACCAATTTCGCTGCTAACAGTATCTGCCATACTTACGCTAAATGAAACAATAAAAGCATATAGGTAAACATCTTTATTGCTTAAAATAAATATCATTAAACAAATAACACCTACTAACCCATTTGCAAAAACTTGTTTTGCATCTCTGCCAATTTTGACAGATTTTTTGTTGGTATATGCTGATAAAAGACTTCCAACTATAAAAAAAACAATTGGGGTAACTAAATATTTTATAGAGCCTGCAGAGATTAAAAACAAACCCAACACTAAAGCTGCAAGTGCACCTGAAATAGTAAGCCATTTTTTATAACAAGCTAATAAAGCTGCAAGTAATAAATACAAAAATTGAAGTACTAATTGTAATTGGCTATGATTAGAAAATTGTAGTAAAATATGCACCCAAATTGCCGTAACTATTGGTATAGACAAATTATCACTGCCTTTAAAAGAATATAATTCACTAGCTGTAGCTACTATTGAAACTAACAAATAAAACGCAATTACTTTTTCTTCATTTGAATAAAAAGCAATTGTTATCATTATTGCAGTAAGAAAAAATGTTAAAGAACCAATCCATGTTTTAGGTTCGTGCAGAAAAACAATTGGGTGTTTACCAAAATTATGTCCAATAATACTAGCAAAAGCATCTGCCAAAGCAAGCATACAAACACTAAATACGATTGTTTTTGTAGATAAAATTTCTATTTGTAATAAGATAAAAAAAGCCAACGGAAATAATGCTATACCATAGCTATTATTCACTTGTACCGATAGCCATTTTTTTTTAACTGCAACTAGTAAAAATATAAAAGCGGTTAAAAAAATATAAGAAAGTGTTATTCTAAAATTTGTTTTATGAATCACATAAGCACAAATGAGTATGGCAGTTATATGCAAAATTTTTCTACCAATATTGTGTTGAATCATTGATTTTTTGATTGCTACTTCTAATAAACCGGTGATTAAAAGAATAATTACTAGAGCAATTAAGGAAATGATATAATTGGCTTGCAATAAAAACATAATAAATTGTGTAACAATACAAACCTACTATTTAACCATGAAGGAATTAGAAGATTATGATTGGTTTCCAAATTATCTACGAAAATTTCAGATGGAAGTAATTGGCTTTTTTGTTGTGGCTTTACAATTGTATAAACCAATAATTCCTGAACTAAATAACATGATACAAAGGAATGAAGATTCAGTAGTAGATATTTGTAGTGGAAGCGGGCAGCCTGCTTTATATATTTTGAAAAAAATACCATCTATTAAGAAATATCTTTTGACAGATTTACATCCTCAAAAAACAGAAATCAATAACCACAAAATTCATTACAATACAACACCTTTAAATGTTCTTGAGATAAAGCCTGAAAGCACAAAATCATATACCATGTTTAATGCTTTTCATCATTTTTCTAAAGAAGAACAACAGCGTATTATATCTATTTTCAAAGAGCACAATACAAGATTTTTATTTGCAGAAATTCTTCAACCTAATTTATTTTCTTTTTTGCAAGTTTTGCTAGCATCTACCGTTGGACAATTAATTGTTTGTCCGTTAATACAACCATTTTCAATACAAAGAATCATATATCTTTTATCGAATTTGTCCTAAAAGAAAAGAATAGTATCTGTTTTTAAATCATCAACAGCAAAACAATTCGCTGAATATTTACAAGTTTTTTCTGATAAAAATTATAGCATTGAAATACATACAAAATGGCAATTATTTGGCTCTGTAACCTATATAAGTGGCTATCCTAAAACATAAAAGTTTATGAACTTAATAAAAGCATTCTGGCAATTTAGTAGACCACATACCATTTTTGGAAGCATATTTAGTGTATCCACTTTATACATTATTGCATGTGAAGGAAAACATCTAACGAATTATTGGCCATTATTCTTACTTACTTTATTTGCTAGTTTAGCTTGCAATATTTTTATAGTAGGCTTAAATCAAATCATTGATATCGAAGTTGATAAAATAAATAAGCCTTATTTACCTTTAGCTTCAGGCGTATTTAGCCTTCTAACCGGCAAAATTATTGTATACATTTCTTTGGCTTTAACGCTTGTTTTAGCATTTGCTACTTCATGGTTTTTAGGTGTATTAATAAGCATTATAGTACTGATTGGTATAGCATATTCAGTTCCGCCAATTCAATTAAAAAAACATCATTTACCAGCAGCTTTATGCATTACGCTAGTAAGAGGATTATTAGTAAATATTGGCATGTTGATTCATTTTAGATATGTGATGTTTAATAATGACATAACAAGTAAATTACCCAATTACATTTGGCCATTAACCATTTTTATGATAGCATTTAGCATTGCTATTGCATGGTTTAAAGATTTGCCAGATACTGAAGGCGACGAACAATATCAATTTAAAACGCTTGCTATTTTGTACTCAAAAAAAACTGCTTTTATCGCAGGAAGTATCATGGTAATTGTAGCCTATATATAC
>JBMLQZ010000047.1:0-5044 GCA_049241285.1 Chitinophagaceae bacterium
CTCTTCACTTTACCTGGAGAAGCTATTCCGCAAATTGGTTTTTTAGATGCCATATATTTTGATAAATGGGTACACTCTGGAATTTTCTTTGTGTTAGTATTTAGTGCTATTACTCCACTAGTGGTTAAAAATATTTCAGGAAATAAATTGCTGTTTACTGCTATGCTCATTACCATTGTAGCAATTACTTATGGAATTGTTATTGAATATATTCAGAAATATTATGTAAAGAATAGATCTTTTGATATGGGAGATATTGTTGCTGATAGTGCTGGTGCAGTTGTGGCATTTTTTTATTGTATAAAGTCACCAAAAAAAATTGGCCCCGATAGAAATCGGGGCCGCAACCAAAACTAACTGCTTATGAGAAAAAAGATTTAATCCGTTTTATATTTTTAATTACGCAAACTCAATGCCAAAAGATTAAAAATGATTGTTAATGATTTGTTAGAGCTTTTGTTTGTAGAATTTCCTTCTTCAGTAGCAAACATCGTATCTAAAGACAAAATAAAGTGTGAATGGTTTAAGAATAAAATGTTAATAGCTATTTATTTGAATTAGTATACATTTCTCGAACTAATTCTACCGTTTATGCTTTTAATTATAACAAAAACACCTTCAAAATTTCTTTGAAGGTGTTTTTGTTTGATAGAATAGATATTTTTTATAAAATGGTATAGCTTATTCTTCCATCTTTTTCATCTTTTAATTGAATGCCAATAGCTGCCAATTCGTTTCGTATTTTATCGCTTGTTACAAAATCTTTTTTCGCTTTAGCTTCCTTACGAAGATTAATTAATAATTCTAAAACACCCTCTAACTTTTTACCTCCATCTTTTACTTGCTTCAATCCAAAAATATCTTCAATAAATATTTTCATTTGTGTTTGTAAGAATTGTAGGGTGTTGCTACTAATTGCATTATTGCTAATATGCCCGTCTTTTATACCATTAATAATACTGGCAAGGTCGAACATGTTGGCAATTACTTTGGCTGTATTAAGATCGTCATTAACAAATTCTGCAAATTCATCAACTAGTTTAACAACTTTGGCATCTAATAATTGGTCGGTAGCATCAATATTTTTATCTGCTGATAATTGTTGAACATTTTCGTATGCTTCCCATAAACGTTTAAATGCTTTTTCTGATGCTTTTAAAGCTTCATTACTAAAATCTAAAGTACTTCTATAATGACTTTGCAATATGAAGAAACGAATTGTCATGGGGTGATATGCTTGCTCTAACAATGGATGTGTTCCTGCAAAAAGCTCACTTAATTTTATTACATTGTTATAGCTTTTTCCCATTTTTCTACCATTAATGGTAATCATATTGTTATGAATCCAATATTTAGCCATTGTTGTATGATTGCATACGGCACTTTGTGCTATTTCACATTCATGATGTGGAAACTGTAAATCCATTCCTCCTCCATGAATATCAAATTGATTGCCCAAGTATTTATTACTCATAGCACTGCATTCAATGTGCCAACCAGGAAAACCTTCTCCCCATGGACTTTTCCAACGCATAATATGTTCTGGTGGTGCATTTTTCCATAAAGCAAAATCTGCTTTATTTCTTTTTTCGTCTTGATTATCTAAGTCTCTTGTAGTATCTAATTGGTCATCTAAATTTCTGCCACTTAGCATTCCATAAGGCATGCCTAAAGTTGAAAAATGTTGGTTGTATTTTTCAACATCAAAATATACAGAACCATTGGCAACATAAGCAAATCCATCTTCAATAATTTTTTCAATCATTACAATTTGCTCTACAATATGGCCAGTTGCTGTAGGTTCAATACTAGGTGGTAAAGTGTTAAATTCGTTCATAGCCCAATGAAACATTTGTGTGTATTTATGCACTAGTTCCATGGGTTCTAACCTTTCTAGTAAAGCCTTTTTACTAATTTTATCTTCTGCTTCTCTTCCTTCTTCTTCAAAATGCCCTGCATCAGTAATATTTCTTACATACCTTACTTTATAACCTAGATGTAAAAAATAGCGGTGTACAATATCGAAAGTAATATAGGGCCTAGCATGACCAAGATGGCTTTCTCCACTTACAGTAGGGCCACATACATACATGCCAATATGACCAGGTGTAATACTTGTAAATATTTCTTTTTGACGAGTTAATGAATTATATACTTTTAAAGACATAGTTGTTTTGAATTAATGCAATACAATATTTTATGATAGAAAGAGTAGTAGTGTACTTGAAGGAATAAATACACTTTAAATAATTACTTACAACAGCAATAAGTGGTATATGTAAAAATGTTGTAGAAGTTCATAAGGCTGCTAAGATAAGCACTTGTTTTAAAATTCAGTTCTTAAAAAAATAAATCAAAAAACAACTATTTCTTTTCTTTCAATAATCGAATATCTGAAACCAACATTATATGATCGCTTAAACCTTCATCAACCATATCAAACTGAGCAACATTAAATGTATTATCCACTAAAATATAATCAATTCTTAAAGTGGGTGCTAATGCAATAAATGTTCTACCAATTCCAAAATCTTTTTTTAAAAAAGCATCTTGTTTGTTGCCCTTAATTGTAAAGTAAGTATAGCTGTTGGGTACATCATTAAAGTCACCACAGATTACTGAAGGATGAGGACTTGCAATCAGTTCTGTTTTAATAATATCTGCTTGAACCGCTCTTCTTTTAAAAGCAGGTTTCATTTTTCTAAAAATATTTTTTGAAGCCAATATTGCATCTTCATCTTTGTCTGCAATTTTGTCAAGATTTTCGTAGTCGTTTTTTTTTTAATTAAAAGATTTTAAAAGTGTTTTAAATATTCTTATTGTATCTGAATGATATAGCACATCAACATAAATTAAACTTTCAGATTTTGGATAATGAATTTTTTTTGAAGAAATTATTGGATATTTTGAAAAAATAATATTACCAGAAGTATAGCTATTTTGCTTACTGTAATCTTTGGAATAATAATAATAAGGGTATTGATTGGTAAAAAGATCAATATTATTAGTTTGGTTACTGTTATTAAACTCTTGTAAGCAAATTACATCTGGATTAAGCTTTGTAATACTAGCAACCACTTCATTTCTAATTAATTTTTTACTGTTTTTATTGGTTGTTAACCCATTAAAACCTTGAATATTCCAATTAACAATACGTAAATGTTGCTTTTGTTTAGTTTTTGTAAACGACGCTTGAAGTTGAAAAGCAAAAAAAACAGCAATTTGCTGATATCCTATTATAAGGGTTAAAAAAGGTATGACAGCAAAAAATGGTTTTGCAAACAGCCAGAAAAATAATGTTAGTAATAAAAATGGAATAAAATAAGGGCTTGCAAGTGCAAGAAAACCCATTAATGGGTAATTTTCTGGGCTAATATATGGACTTAAGTTGGTTAATAAAAAGCTTATACTTAACAGTACTGTAACTGTAAGAATGATGGATTTGGTTATTTGGCGTGCCCATTTTTTTGCCATACTTTAAAAATAGCAAAAAACATTTTATTGAACTTGTAAATCTGTAATAACAGGGTAATGATCTGAAGCTACTAATGGAGGACAATAGTATTGAATAGATTGAATACTTGATTGATGAAAAATAACATCAATTCTTAATGTACTAGAAATGCTACTATATGTTTGTCCCCAACCTTGTCCATGTTTTGTAAAAGGGTCTTTTAAATTTCCTTTTATGGTATGATAAGTATAGCTAGAAGGAACAGCGTTTAAATCGGCGCAAAAAACAAATGGAATATTGCAATCAGCTAAATTATTTTCAATCATTTCTGCTTGAACAGCATGAATAGAATCGTAATACCTTATTTGTTCCATTTTTTTTCGGTATAAAGAAATTGTTTGTTTGTTCTTTAATACCCTAGGATCAATTTGTGGTACTTCACCATCAGCTTTTAAATACATAGAATGTAAATGCGTATTATAAATACGAACTTTTTTGCCAAAAATATTCATAGTAGCATAAGCCAAATGTTCGGTTTTTGGTACAAAATCATATGCTCTTCTGCCAGTGTCAATTATTGGAAATCTTGAAAAAATGATTGTTCCATAATTGCCAATGTAAAAGTCTTTACAGGCTGGATAGTTGTCAATTGAAAAGTAATTATAAGGATATTTTAAAGTGTCTTTTATAAATTTAATATTATCGTAAAAAATGGTTTCAGCAGTGTCTGAATAGTTTTTGAAATCTTGAAAACAAATAATATCTGGTTGTGTTTCCTGAATAAAACGCATCATTCTTCGTCTAGGAGCATTAAAAGAATCTTTAATAACTTGATTGTCAATCATTTCGCAAACATTCCATGAAAGCACTCTAAAATTTTTGGTTGATTTTTGTTTAGTAAATGTTTGATTGAAGTGTAAACCTATTGTTGAAAAAATGCTTTTGAAACCCAATAAAAAAAATAGTAAGAAAATAAAACCATATCTCTTAAATACAACGAACGATACAATAGTTGCCATTAACATGGCAACCAATAAGTATGGAAAACCAAGTGATAAAAAGGTTAAGTATTTAAAATCAATAGGATTAATGTAGGGTGCTAAACAGCTAACTGCATAAATTATAGTACAAGCTATTATTGCGAAAATTGTAATTATTCTAAAAAAGCGTACTAAGAATTTCATCTGTTTTGTGGTATTATAATTCCTCTTTACTTGCCCTTTTTAAGAATTGCTTTTCTTCATCAGAAAGCATATGGTAACCTTCTTGGTTAATTTTATCTAAAATGGCGTCTAATTTTTGTTGGGTTAAGTTAGGCGTTTTCTTAAAAGGAGTTCCAGAAGATTTATAAAACAACTTTTCTTTTGTAGTTGAAGGTTGATTTCTTTTTTCTGGATTAAATAAATCATCTAACCAATGCCACAAACGAATCATCCATTCTCCCCAATCATTTCCTTTTCTTAATTGCTTAATAAAAATATACCCAATCGCTCCACCTGCTAAATGTGCAACAGCCATTCCTCCACTAGCACTAGCAATAGTGGCATAATCAATTGCAACGAAAATAAGTGTAAGCACCCATAAAGGAAT
>JBMLQZ010000048.1:0-11317 GCA_049241285.1 Chitinophagaceae bacterium
AACAGTACCAGGCATTGGTGGAGAAATAAATTTAGTAGGGTTTTCAAATAACCGACAAGGCGTTTTTTCTGCAATTATTGATGGTAATGCTAAAAAATACCCTGCTTTTAGTTGGCGTTTACAACAAACGTATAAAAGAGGAGGAAATGCAAAAACGCCAAGATATTGGTTAGATAATTCAGGAAATGAAGAAATAAATTTTTCTATTGCAGGAGGTTTAAAAAAACAACATTCAGGTATTGAATTATTCTACAGTTTTTTTAGTACTAAACTGGCAATTTTTTCTGGTTCACATATTGGTAATGTAACAGATTTAATAACAGCCATTAATACCAATGAACCACCAGATTATATTAAAAATGTTGGGTTCACGTATCGTATTGATAGGCCTTTTCAACAAGTACAGCATCAATTAGTAAAAGTTAAAGCTTATACTACTACAGGTGAACTTGGAAAATTGAATACAACTTTTTCTTTTCAAAATAATTGGCGTAGAGAATTTGATAAAAAACGATTTCAAAGCAGTAGTAACGACCCACAATTAGACTTAAATATTGCCACATTAGCAAATGATATTGTATGGGATCATGCAACAATTCATCAACTAAAAGGTAGTATTGGGGTATCTACTAGTTATCAAAAAAATGAGTATCAATATCGCTTATTCATACCTAATTATCAAGCATTCAATGTTGGTGCATTTATAGTTGAAAAATGGAACTATAAAAAATGGATTGCAGAAATGGGTGTTCGCTATGATCGTCGCTCTTTTTTTAATACCAATAGTAATTTGGGAAGAACTTTTTCGAATAGAATATACAATGGATTTTCTGGAAATTTAGGTATTGCACATACATTTTCAGAATCGGTTCAATTAACCATGAATGCATCTACAGCTTGGAGAGCTCCACAAGTGAATGAGTTATATAGTGATGGCCTACATCATGGAGCAGCAAGATTAGAAAAAGGTGATAGTACCCTTGCATCTGAAAGAGCTAATAGTATTATGGCTAGTTTAACTATCCAAAAGAAAAAATGGTCTGTAGATATTGGTGCTTACCTTAAAAAAATTGATGACTTTATTTATTTGAATCCTGTATATCCTCCTGAGTTAACCATACGTGGTGCCTTTCCTACATTTCGATACGTGCAAGCAAATATTTTAATGTATGGTTTTGATGTGCAACTTGGCTACGAAATAAGTAGTCATGTAAGTTGGAGTGGAAAAGCAACCATTGTTAGAGCTAAAAATAGAGTAACTAAAGAATGGATGATACAAATGCCTGCAGATAGATTTGAAAATGCAGTTCAATACAATTTTGGTAATGCAAAGTTTGTTAACGATAGTTATTGTAAAATTGGTGTTACACATGTTTTACAACAAACAAGAGTGCCATTAACGGGTAATATTCCTGTTACAAAAAATGGAATTACAACTATGGAATCTGATTATTTACAACCACCTCCTGCTTATTTTCTAGTAGGGTTAGAAGCAGGAACTACTTATCAATTCAATAAACATTTGCCAATACAAATAACGGTTACAGTAGCTAATTTATTCAATACCGTATATAGAGAATATTTGAATGCATTTAGATATTATGCCGATGAAATGGGCACCAATATTGGATTGAAAATAAAAATGCCAATTTTTAATAAACAATAAATACAACAATTATTAAACATTTAAACAATGAAAAAACAAACAGTTAAGTTTTTAATGGGGTTATTATTGGTGGGTACATTTTTTTCTTCTTGTAAAAAAGATGACAAAGCACCAGAAAATGAGGAAGAGTTAATAACAACCGTACAATTACGATTTACAGAAGTAGGTAATGCTAGTAATGTACAAACATTTACTTTTAAAGATGTTGATGGTGCAGGTGGTGCAGCACCTACAATGAATCAACAAATTGTATTAGCTCCTTCAAAATCTTATACAATGGCTGTTAAACTATTAAATGAAAGTGTAACACCAGCTGAAGACATTACGCTAGAAGTAGTAGATGAAGCAGATGATCATCAATTTTATTTTGTTCCTTCTAATGTTAATATTACAGTAGCTAACTTAAATGTTGATACAAAAAATTTGCCTTTAGGAACGACAAGCACTTGGACAACCGGTGCCGCAAATGCAACTGCTGGTACTGTAAAAGTAGTATTAAAACATAAGCCAGGTATTAAGGCTTTAAATGATCCTATTACAAAAGGTGAAACTGATATTGAGATTGATTTTTCTGCTAGGGTTCAATAATATTTTACGCTACTTCTTATAAAATCTTTGCAATTAGTTTGAATATTCAACAAGCTTTTTGCAAAGATTTTTTTATTTAAACAATTATCTAATTAGTACAGTAGTTCCTTTTTTATAAATTCTTTTTCCTTGGTAGTCAATTCCTTCAGCAATAAATATATAACTACCACTAGGTTGTTTCACTCCCTTAAATCTACCATCCCATCCTTCACCAATTTGTTTTGTAGTAAACATCACTTCACCCCATCTATTAAATACACTGAAATAATTGAATTGAACTATACCAACAGGAATAGGTTTTAATACATCATTCTTACCATCATCATTTGGCGAAAATCCTGTTGGAATAAAAATATCTGGTTGCGTTTTAAAAACCTTTACTAGAATTTGGTCTTCTGCTGAACAGCCTTCTCTTGAAGTCATTCTAACCGTATATCTAACAGAATCGGTAGTAGTTCCTAAAGTTGCAATTGGATTTTGAATATTGGTAGCATTTAATCCAATAGAGGGAGTCCAAAGAAATTGAAAATTTGTTGAATCGTCAGTAGTGGTAGCAATCAATTGAAGCGGCTGATTAAAAACAATAGCAGTATCTCTACCAGCATTTACAGATAATAAAGGAATTACTTTTATTAAAATACTGTCTCTACTTGGTTTTGGGCAACCAATGGTATCATACACTGTAAATATATAAGTGGTAGTTCTTGTTGGTCCTGCTGTAGGTGTTAATGTTTGTATATTAATTAAACTGCTTGTGGGTTGCCAATTAAATGTAGCACCAATAAAATTGGCTTGTAATAAATATTTATTGCCAAAACAAATGGCTGCATCTTGCCCCAATTTTGCTGTAGGATAGGGTACAGTTTTTACTTGTAATGTATCTTTACTGGTACAAATATTTCCAAGATATGCATGAACAAAATAGGTTGTATTTGGATTATTTGGAATAACAATTGGTTGTTTTATTGATGGAATATTATTGTTATCAGAACTAGACCATAAATATCTTAAACCATCACTGATTGGTTTCAATTGAAGAGCATCTGTTCTACAAATAGTAGTATCGTTACCCAATTTTACAGTTATAGAATCAACAACTCTTACAGTAAGTGTATCACTTCCAAAACAAGTATTTTCTTGTACAGATAAAATATAGGAAGTAGTTTTTTTAGGGTAAACTATTGGGTTAACTATTTGTGTATTGGATATATTATAATTAGGAGTCCATGTACCTACCCCTCTAATATTGGCTATTAAGGGTAAAGAGTCAACACTGCATATAAGTGTATCTTTAAAAGGCAATTGAATAAATGGTTTGTCTGAAACTACTACTGGTAAACTGGCAGTATCTCTACAGCCTTTATCTGATTGAATAATTTGTGTTACTGTAAAATTCCCTTTGTTGGTATATTGATAAGTTGGATTTCTTTGAGAAGAGAAGTCGGTATTAATTGCAGGATCACCAAAATTCCAAAGTCGGTATTTAATATTGCCATATTGAACAAATGATGCATCTGTAAACACAAATGGAGATTGAATACAACTACCCATAAAAGAGAATTTAGCTTCAAAGCCAGGATACACAATTACTGTAGTACTATCTCTTCCCTCACAACCTCTTGGTCCGTAAATAATAAGTGATGCTTTAAAAGTTCCGGTATCTTTATAAGTATATCTGATAGTAGGTGATGTAGAGCTATCATTCGGTGCTAATGGATCTCCAAATTTCCATACATATCCAGTAATGCTACTGGCTGTAGATCCATTTTCAAAATACACATTTAAATCCTTACAATTTACTATACTATCAGGTAAGTTAGCTTCTACTAAATCGCAACTTTGTACACTCAAAATAAAATCTTTTCTATGTTCACTAATGGCAATTCCGGCTCTCCATTCAGTAATACAAACATTTACAACATACCAACCTGTATTTGGCGCTGTTCCACTAATAATACCTGTGGTAGGGTTAATGATTACTTTATCTCCTAAAGGTTCTGGCCCACTATATGGAAATACATAATTCAGTGGTGTGGTTGGTGCAATTGAAGGAATATTTGTTTGATTATTTGATAAACCATTATAGGCATCACAAAAACTATAACTCAATGAATCTTTATCTACATCTTCTGCACCAAAATCTAATTTAAATTGCTTGTTGGCACAAACAAGTGCAGTATCTCTGATAAAAAATTTTGGACTACTATTGTGTTGTGGTAAAGGTAAATTTCTTGTTCCAGGTATTTTAGTAGCATAGGTTGCTCCAATTGTTCTTTCATTTGTGATATTGCTGATATTCTCAATTCTACAACAACTAGTTCTACTTAAAGTATACCCTGCTTCGTTTATAGGCAAATCAATTTCACCACTCCAAATACCATATTCGTAACAAACAGTTACCCTGCCAGATAAACAGACAAAAGAATTGGTATTTAATGTAATTAATTCAATATTACCTTGTAGTCTTAATGTAAGTGAATTTACCAGCGATTCATTGGCATAAACGCCTACCACTACTCTTTCTGAAATTAATTGAGGACCATCAGAATTACAGGTTCTAAATAATCGAAGTGTTATTTTATAACGATAAGTATTTGCAGTGCTTCCATTGCCAAGCCATTCATAAAATAATTCACCACCAGCAATATGTCTGGAAAAGCCTTGTTGCGATAGCAACAAAAAAATAAATATGAAAAACCCTTTCCTCAAATATTATCGTTTAATATACTGCAACAACAACTTATTAAGCATGTTACTTTCTTCTAACATGCCCATATGGCTTGTATTTAAAAGTACATGAAAATAACAACAGTTAGGAAGTGAAACTTGTTTAAGTATTTCGGAAAAAGGAATAATTGTATCTGCTATTCCTGCAACAAATAGCACAGGAACTTTTATATTTTGTAATAATTGGGTATTATTTTTTCTATTCATCATTGCTTTCATATATGCAATTCCAATTTCGTTTGCTACATGATTTTTTTTGATAGAAGCGATAAACCTTTTGATATACTTATTTTCAAGAGAAGCAGTTGTGAATAAACTAGAAATAGTGTATTGAATATATTTATTGATACCATAATTTTCTATAAAATGCAAACCCCTTTGTCTACCTATTTTTTTTGTAAAGTCATCATCAAAAAAACTTGCATGAATACAACCAATACCATTTATACTATCAGGATAATTTGCAGCAAATTCAACAGCTATATAGCCTCCTAAACTATGACCAATTATGGTGCATTTTGAAATATGTAGTTCTATTAATAATGCATGTAGCCAATGGGCATAGAAAGAAATATTTTCAAAAGCAATGAAGTCTGATTCCGTTAATTCGTTTTGTGCAATCGAACTATTTCCAAAGCCAGGTAAATCAATAGATATGCATTTGAAATATGTACTTAAATACGTTATTTGATGTTTCCAAATAGAGCTGTCTAATCCAAATCCATGCAAAAAAATAATAGGTTCACCACTTCCATGAATAGTATAAACTGAAGTTGTTTTTTGATACTGAAAATGCTGCCTATTTTTTTCCAACATTTCTTAATTTAATTTTTGCTACAACATTTTTATACATATGCATTGCAAATAAAAATACACCTATAATGCTTAGAATTTTATACAAATAATCTCCATGTTTCACATAAAAAGTAAGTCTATTTTCAGTAGGAATAGGAATTTTTAAAGTACCAATTGTATCCCATTTTTCTGATACAACAATTTCTCCCATGTTATTAATAACTGCACTAATACCTGTATTGGCACTTCTTGCAATCCACCGTCTGGTTTCAATAGCTCTTAATTGTGCATATGCAAGATGTTGTTGATGACCAGGTGTATTTCCCCACCAACCATCGTTCGTGATAATAGCAATAATATTGGCCCCTTTTTGAATGTAAGAACTTACATACTCACCGTAAATACTTTCATAGCATATAACAGGTGCCACTATATAAGGATTGCCTGAAGCAGCAAATACTTCACTACTATCGTTTCTGCCATAACCACCTGTTGTGCCACCAAATTGTTCAAATACGCTGCTCATAAAATTTAAAAAAGTTGGCATACTCTCAACACCTGGTACTAATTTGCTTTTGTTATAGATAGAAACTTCATCGTTATTGTGTAAGCTAATGGCTGCGTTAAACACATCATAAAAACTTCCATCCGAAGCCTTTCTAGCAGTTTTTGTGCGTTTTTCAAATCCATAGTTGGTATAAGTTTCAATACCTGTTACTAGTGTATTTTTTGGATATTTTTTTACCAAATCAAATACTGGTTGATAGGAAATATTTTGTGTTATTGCTGATTGAAGTGTGGTAATACTTAATGCTGTTTCAGGCCAAACGGTTAATAGTGTATTACTATCAATTGTTTGATGGGTTAATTGTACCAATTGGTTGATTTGTGAACTTGCATTGGCTTCATTAAATTTTTGATAGGGGTCAACATTTGGCTGAACAATTACAACATTCCCTTGCAATTTAGAATTAGCTTTTTTTGGTTGAATTAATGCTGAAACAACTATTGGAAAAACAATCACAATTAAAGTACTAACAACTATTGTAAATTTTCTTAGCTGAATTAGCCAAGCATCGTAACACTTTTTAATCAAAACATTACAAATTAAAACCCATAAACTTCCACCACCAATGCCAGTAAATTCATACCATTGAATCCAACTTCTCTTATTTGCAAATACATTACCCAAACTTAACCAAGGCCAACTTAGTTGCCAGTTTAAATGAATGTATTCAAATAGCATCCAAAAAGTAATAAAAGCAATGTAGGCAATATTTATAGTTACTTTTTTTCTTATTGAAAAATATGCACAAAGTGGTAAACACATTAAAATACTATTTGCTACAATTGCTGCAACGCTTCCAACATCGGTGCTATTCCAAATCCACCAAGTTGTGGTAGCATTCCAACCAAGCGTGGCAATAAAACAGTAAAGAAAATATTGCTTTTGTTGAATGTTTTTTTCTGCCAGAATTAATAGTGGTACAAAAGCAGCAAAAATTAAAAAGGTAAATGGCATCATTGGCCAAGCTGCAGAAAGCAGTAATGCTGTACTTAAACTATAACCTACAAATACTAATTGCTTCATGCTTCAAAAGTAAACACAATTGCAATTATCTGAATGTGATAGACGATTGATTGAGTTTTATGCAAAAAAAAGCCGCTACTAAGAATAGTAACGACTAAGTTGTTGTTGCTGAAAACCCCTGACTTAAACAAACTAATGTTTAAAAATCAATAACGAATGTATCAGTAGTAACCGTATAGTTTATACTTGTTTTATTAAAATAGCGAACTGATTTACGAAGTATGTAAATCAGTTCATGAAAACCTATGGTATTCACAATCAATTACTTTACTTTAGTATACCAGCTGTATTAATGTATGAGAAAACGTATTCGATTATTCCTTTTTTTTTGTATACATGTGTATACAGTTGCTTTGGCTCAAGATCCTGTTTATCGTTCAATTAATAACTTAAATGGTTTACCATCAAATACAGTGTATGATATTGCACAAGATGTGAATGGGTTTTTATGGATTTGTCATGACAAAGGGTTGAGTAAATATGATGGAAATACGTTTAAAAATTATTCCACTAATAATCAACAAGGACGATCATTATCTAGTTTGGTTCAAATAAATCAAACACTTTGGTGTCAAGATTTTGCTGGTAATTTCTTCTATGTTAAAGACGATAGTTTAATAAAAGAAAAGAATATTACATCGCCTGGGTTTTATATGAAAATAGGAAAGTATAGGCAAGAGGGAATTTATTCTTTTTACGTAAAAAAGATTCGCTATTTTAATATTTCTACAAAGCAAACAACAATAACATCCTTAAATGATATATCATATGTTAGTAACGTTTGTTTTGATGCAGATACTGCATATATATCCACTTTAACTTCTGTTCAAAAATTTGTTCAAAATAGGCAAACTACAGTTCGAAAATATTCATTCTTTATACCATCTGTTTTCTTCTTACAAAAGCTAAAAAACGTTTTTTATGGATTTTCTAGATCTGGTAAAACAATCATTTACCGGTTCGATTCTGATAAAATAACGCCCTTAAATCTTTTGCCAGATAACTTGTTTATACAAAACATTCAATACATTAATAAAGAATTATGGATAAGTACTAGTACAGGGGCTTATTGTTTTGATGAAAATATGAACCCCAAATACAATGGTTTCTGTTTTTATAAAAGCTTTAGTATTTCTAGCGTTAATATTGACCGTGAAAATAATTACATTTTTGGTACTGCTAGTAAAGGTGTTTTGATAGTGCCAGATTTGAATATTAGAGAATATAAACTATCCAAAAGTTTTATTTCATCACTTGCATTTAATAATAAGCAAGAGTTTATAGCTGGAACGGCCAATAATACCTTGTTGAAATACAATACTAGTAAAGCCATTTATAAAACCATCTACAGTGAATCTACTAATCATGAAATTGTATTTGTATATAACGATACCATTGAAGAAATTAGTATTATTTGTTCTGATAAAATAACGATAGAAAAGAATGGTAAAAAAATTCAACAAATTGATTATTCTGGAAAGTCAGTAACAAAGGTTGAAGATGGAATTTATGCAATATCAATATCTAATGGGTGCATATTAATTAATACAAAATATCCATCAAAACCTTTTCCAAAATGGCTTTTAGTTCATTGCACAAAAACGTCTTTTCAGAATATTTTATTTTTTAAAAATGCTTTTTTTAGAGGTAGATCTGTTTTGTGTAACCAACAAGATTCAATTATTTACTCAGCAACCACAGATGGATTATATTATTATTCTTCAAAGGGCAGTGGAATAATTTTGAACCAAGGAAAAAAAATATATGCCACTCAACTGCAACAACACGAAGGATTGGTATATGCGGCCACTTTAGATGAAGGGTTACTCGTAATAAAAAATCTGCAAGTATTACAACAGTTTTCTACTAAAAACATTTTGCTAAGCAATACAATTTATAAGATGTGTATATCTGATAATATTGCTTGGCTAGCAGGAGATGCTGCATTACAAAGATTAGATTTAAAACAAAAAACTATTAGTTCGTATAACAACAGTGATGGTATACCTAAATCTGAAATAAAAGATATTGTAGTTCAGCAGCATCAAGTTTATTTAGCTACTGTAGATGGATTGGTTGTATTTAATGAAAATAGGCCAGTAGTTAATTCTGTATCACCACTTTTACACTTAAATAATTTTTATGTAAACCAAAAAAGAATTACTTACAAGCCTAACATTATTTTTCCTTCAAATACTAATTCCATAGAAATTCAATTTTCTGTGCTTTCTTTTAAAGGAAATAATAGTACAACCGTTCAGTATCAAATAAATAATGGAAATTGGATTTCAATTGACAATCAAAACAGAACATTAAGTTTACCTTCTTTAGCATCTGGTAATTATCAGTTAGTAATACGAGCATTTAATGAAGATGGGGTGGTTTGTAAAGAGCCAATTTATTGTTCATTTTATATTAAAGCTCCATTTTATAAACAGCTTTGGTTTGTAATTATATTGGTACTTGCAGCAATGATTTTTGTATATGTTTACTTCTATTTCCGCATAAAAAATATCGAACAAAACAATCAACTTATTTCAGAAAAACTGCAATTAGAAGAAGCGCTTCAACGTAGTATGCTTTCTGCTATTAAGTCTCAAATGAATCCTCATTTCTTATTCAATGCATTAAATACCATTCAATCATATATCTATACAAACGATAAACTAAATGCCTCTGTATACTTAGCAAAATTCTCAGATTTAACACGTATGATTCTTGAGATGAGTAATAAAGATATAGTTAGCTTAAGCGATGAAATTCGTTCGTTAGAATTGTATTTATCCCTCGAAAAAATTCGTTTTGAAGATAAGTTACATTATAAGTTAGTTATTGATGAAAATATTAGTGTTGATACAACATTTATACCAAGTATGTTAATTCAACCCTATGTAGAAAATGCTATAAAACATGGCTTACTGCATAAGAAAAACGATAGGAATTTACTGCTATCATTTGTTCGATCTGAAAATGGAATTTCTGTAACTATCGACGATAATGGTATTGGTAGGAAACGTAGTGAAGAATTACAAAAAATTAAACAAAGAAAACACCAATCTTTTGCTGTAAGTGCTAACCAAAAACGCTTAGAAATATTGAATAAAGGACTTAAAAATAATATCTCTTTAATGATTATTGATAAAAAAACAGAAAAAGGGGATGCATTGGGTACACAAGTAGTGCTGCATATTCCCTTTTCAAAACAAGCTTCTAGTGTAAGCTAGTATACTCATTACTTTAATGATGATTATATGTTCTTGTTTCGAATTATAAATTTCATAAATTAATAATATACCTACATAAATTCTAATCGGCATTTATAAGACTAGTTTTTTACATTGCATATATGATACAATGTTTAATAATTGATGACGAACCTAAAGCAAGAAATTTATTAAAAGCAATAATTGAAGAATATTGTCCTCAATTAACTATTGTAGCGTTTTCTGAAGACTTGCCTACTGCTGTTAAAGCCATAAAAAAGCATCAACCACAACTTATTTTTTTAGACATTGAAATGCCTGGCTATAGTGGCTTAGATATTTTAGATTTTTTTAATGACGATGAAGTAAATTTTAGTATCATTTTTACAACAGCTTATAATGAATATGCCATTCATGCATTCAAATTATCTGCTATCGATTATTTATTAAAACCCATTCAGCATACTCAGTTAATAGATGCTGTTGAACGTTTTTTGAAAAGGCAGCTACAACACACTTCTATTGAAACATTAAAAGTATTGCAACAAAATGTTCACCCAAAAATTCAACTAGAAGATAAAAGAATAGCCATACCTACTGTACATAGCATAAAATTTATTCGT
Organism: Chitinophagaceae bacterium; assembly: GCA_049241285.1. Taxonomy (GTDB): domain Bacteria; phylum Bacteroidota; class Bacteroidia; order Chitinophagales; family Chitinophagaceae; genus Parasediminibacterium. Next base: position 11,194 of record JBMLQZ010000048.1, read on the forward strand.
CCGGCAGAAATTGTGCTTATTAAAGCCGAAGCAGCTTATAGTGAGTTATTTTTAGTAGATGGAACAAAGGTATTTGCTAGTAAAAATTTAAAACATTTTGAAGAAGCATTAGAACCGTTTGTTT
>JBMLQZ010000049.1:0-7722 GCA_049241285.1 Chitinophagaceae bacterium
GGCCTTTAGTTCAGGTAAAGGTGTAGGATAATGAATGGCTGTTTCAATGCCTTTTGTTTTTAAAAATGCTGCCAAAGCATCTCTTTCTTTGCATTTAATTACAAATAAATGAAAGGTGTGTTTTGCATTTGGTCTTGTTTTAGGCAACTGTAAATCTTTTACATGACTCAATAACTGATGGTAAGTGTTTGCATGTTGTATTCTTGCATTGGTCCAACTTTCTAAATAGGGTAGTTTGGTTAATAATACAGCTGCTTGTAATGCATCCATTCTTGAATTCATTCCTTCAAATTCATGTTCATTTTTTTTCAATCCACCATGCCTTGCAAACTTTCTACACTTTTCTGCCAATGCATCGTTGTTGGTAACAATGCAGCCAGCATCTCCATATGCACCTAAATTTTTGCTAGGATAAAAACTAAAGGATGCTGCAATACCAAAGTTGCCAACTTTTTTTTCTTTATATGTTGTTAAATGAGCTTGAGCACAATCTTCAATAATAAATAATTGATGTTTTGCTGCAATGGCAATAATGCTATCCATTTCACATGGTTGACCATGTAAATGCACCACAATAATAGCTTTTGTTTTTGATGAAATGGCTTGCTTAATTTTAGCTTCATTTATCGAAAAAAAATCAGAATCAATATCTACAAAAACTGGTTTTGCACCTGTTAAACTAATGGTTTCGCTGCTGCTAATCCAACTGTTAGCAACAGTTATTACTTCGTCGCCTATACCAATTGAAAGCATTTTTAAAATGATAAATAAACTATCTGTTCCATTAGCACAACTTATGCAATGCTTTGCAGCTATTTCTTTTGCAAAAGCAGTTTCAAATTCTGATACAAATTTTCCTCCTATAAATGCAGATTCTGTGATTACTGTTTGAATGGCTGTGTCAATTTCCTTTTGTATGGTTTGGTATTGAGCTTGTAGGTTAACAAAAGGTATTTGCATAAATGAAAGGCTGTAAGAATGATAGAATTTTAAATTGATCGGATAAATTTAGCAGGATTGCCAGCATAAATACCTGGTGTTTCAATATTTTTTGTTACTACACTTCCTGCACCAATTACAACATTATCACAAATTGAAACTGGTAGTATGGTAGCATTACTACCAATTGAAACCTGATTGCCAATATGTGTTGCTTTCCATAAAGATTTATTGCCAGTTGCTGGTTTGCCTTTGCTAAATAAATCGTTAATAAACATCACTCCATGACCAATAAAACAATCATTGCCAATGGTAACCAATTCACAGATAAAACTGTGTGATTGTATTTTGCAATTATTGCCTATAAAAACATCTTTCTGGATTTCTATAAACGGACCTATAAATGTATTGTTGCCAATAGTACAACCATATAAATTTACTGGCTCTACAATTTGTACGTTTTCGCCAAATTGAACATTAAAAATACCAATTTTATGTGATGTAAATGCCATGCACTATTTGTTTATTGCACTATAAATTTTTTCAATAATAGTTACCGTTTGTAAGGCATCAAATGCAGTGGTAGCAAGTGCTTGATTGTTTTGTAAAACTGCTACTACATTTTCATAAACTTTATCATGGTTGCTCATACTGCCTACATAATTACCATATTGATTAGGAGGATTTCCTTTTGCCAAATTTTTAATTTCATAACCTTCAATACATTGATAATCTAATTCGTTTAAGTATTGACCACCAATTTTTACAGTTCCTTTTTCTGCAAATATGGTTAAAGATCCTTCCATATTTTTTTGATAACTATTTACCGTATAATGAATAGATCCAATTGAACCGTTGGTAAACTGAAGTAAAACAGCACCAGTGTCTTCAAACTCAATTATATTTTTATGAACAAAATTGCCAGCTAATGCTTTTACACTTGCAACATCTCCATTTAACCAATAAAGCAAGTCAATAAAGTGACTAAATTGGGTAAACAAAGTTCCACCATCTAGAGCTTTAGTGCCTTTCCAAGAATTTGCATAATAAGAGGCACCTCTATTCCAAAAACAATTTAAATGTAAGCTATAAATTTTACCTAAATAACCATTATCTAATGCCTCTTTCACAGCTACAACAGGAGGATTATATCTATTTTGCTTAACAGGAAATAAATATTTTTTTGCTTTAATTGCTTCAGCAATCATTTGCTCGCCATCGGCAGTTGTAATTGCCATTGGTTTTTCTACCAGTACATGAAATCCTGCTTTTAACGCTTGTATACTTTGGCTTGCATGAAGACCATTAGGAGTACAAATAACAATAATATCTACTTGTTTTTCTGTAGAAAGCAAATCGGTTATTTGTGTATAAAAAGTTGCTTGATATTGATTGCCTAATTGGGTTGCTTTATCAATATCAATGTCACAAACAGCTGCTAATTTTCCAAAATTTGCTATATGCAAAGCATGACGTTGAGCGATTCTGCCACAACCAATAATGGCAAATTGAATTATTTGCATAAGGCAAAATTTGCTACCAATTATTTTCTAAAATCATTTCTATAAATTCTCTCACAGCACCCTCTCCACCTTTTTTTTCAAGTTGAATAATGCCTTGTATTGACTTTACCTTTTTGGTAGCATTAGCTGGGCAAGCTGCAATTCCAACTGCTTCTAATAATTCTACACAATTTATATCATCGCCAATATATGCCACTTCTTTAATGTCTATTCCTTCTTTTGAACAAATGTCTAAAGCAGCAGCAAGCTTGCCTCCAAATCCTTTACCCTGATACAAATAATCCATTTTAAGCTTTGCCGCTCTACGTTCCACAATTTTGGTGTTTTCTGTTGTAATGATGCCGATTTTTACGCCACTACGTTGTATCATATTAAAACCCATACCATCATGGGTATTGAACTTTTTAAACTCGTCGCCACTTTCTGTGTAGTACATTCCTGCATCGGTCATTACACCATCAACATCGCTTAAAAAAACTTTTATTTTTTTCATGAATCTTATTAAAATGAAATGCTTTAAGGAAGTGTTTTAAGAAACCAATGATAAACTGTGTGCAGAAAATTCTACCATCATCACTTTCCCAATACTCTCAATTTGTACATAAACTTTTTTCTTTCCACCTCTTACAACAGTTCCTTCATGATCCATAAATACACCATGTGTTATTTTAACTTTTGTACTAGGCTTAAAACCTTCTATAGCTAGAAGCTCAACAATGGCATCTTTTTCAGATAAATATCTTTTAATATTTTCTACTTCTTCATTTTTAATAATAGCAGGCTTATTATTGTAATATACTAAGTTTAAAATGCCATCTGTTGTAAGTACATCTAAACGTTCTGTTTGTAAATCAATCTGAACAAACACATAAGATCTAAACAGTGGTTCAATAATAATTTTTTTTCTATCTGTCCACTGACGTTCTTTTTTTTGTGTAGGGCACCAACTGTTGATTCCCTTTTTTTTCAAAATTTCATCTACTTTCTTTTCCCACTTTGGTTTTACATATACAGCATACCAAAGCTTGTTATCTGCTTTTACTTCTTTTTCCATACAGTTGATTTTGTGCATTGAATGCATCAAATTTTTTCAATCAATTTTCAGCCGTAACAATTCTTATATAGGGGTAAACGAAAGTACAAATTTAAGGCGATTGTTTACAACTAAATATCATCTCAAATTTATTCAACTGTTAGAAAAATGATTGAATTGTACTTATAAGAAGGCTTTAATCCTCATTTCTAAACACTACAACATTGTCAAAAACATCTATTAAAACAGTTTTGCTTTTATCAATACTTCCACTTAGAATTTTTTTACTTAATTGATTTACCAATTCTTTTTGGATGAGCCTTTTTAATGGTCTTGCACCAAATTGTGCATCATATCCATTTTCAGCAAGATATTCAATAAGATAATTTGAAAATTCTAATTGTATGCCAGATTTGGCAACTAGGTTTTGTAAGTCTTTTAGTTGAATACCAATAATGCCTTTAATTTCATTTTTCATTAAAGGTTGAAACATAATTAATTCATCTATTCTGTTCAAAAACTCTGGTCTGATTGTTTGTTTTAGTAAGTTAACAACTTCAATTTTCGTTTTTTCAACAATCAATTCTTTGGTATCGACGGTAACATTTTCAAATGCGTCTTGAATAATATGGCTACCCATATTACTTGTCATGATGATGATGGTATTTTTAAAATTGACAATTCTGCCCTTATTATCGGTAAGTCTACCATCGTCTAATACTTGTAATAAAATATTAAAAACATCTGGATGAGCTTTTTCAATTTCATCTAAAAGCACTACACTGTAAGGTTTTCTTCTAACAGCTTCCGTTAATTGGCCACCTTCTTCGTAACCAACATAACCTGGAGGAGCACCCACTAAACGGCTGACAGCATGTTTTTCTTGATATTCACTCATATCAATCCTTGTCATCATGGCTTCGTCATCAAATAAATAATCGGCTAAAGCTTTCGCTAACTCTGTTTTACCTACACCAGTTGTACCTAAAAAAATAAATGAACCAATAGGCTTTTTAGGATCTTGTAAACCGGCTCTACTTCTTCTAATTGCATCTGCAATGGCAGTTATTGCTTCATCTTGACCAACAACACGTTTGTGCAATTCATCTTCTAAGCTCAACAGTTTTTCTCTTTCGCTTTGCAACATTTTACTTAAAGGAATGCCAGTAGCTTTTGCAATTGCTTCTGCAATATCTTCTGCATCAACTTCTTCTTTCAATAAGCGTTTTTCAGAAAAACTATCTAATTGAGTAGTTAAAGTTGCTATTTCTGTTTCTTGTTCCTTAATTTTTCCGTAGCGTATTTCAGCAACTTTGCCAAAATTACCGTCTCTTTCTGCTCTTTCTGCTTCGGCTTTAAATGCTTCTATATTGGCTTTAGCAGTTTGTATTTTTTCAACAATTTCTTTCTCTTGTATCCACTTTGCTTTTAAAGTATCACGTTCAACACTTTTTAACGAAATTTCTAACGATAATTCTTTTAGCTGTTCTTCATCTTTCTCTCTTTTAATAGCTTCTCTTTCAATTTCAAGTTGACGAATACTTCTTTCTAATTTATCTAATTCTTCAGGCATAGAGTTCATTTCAAGCCTTAATTTAGCAGCACTTTCATCAATTAAATCAATTGCTTTATCTGGTAAAAAACGATCTGAAATATACCGATGAGAAAGCTCTACAGCAGCTACAATTGCTTCGTCTTTTATTCGAACATGGTGATGCGTTTCGTATTTATCTTTTACACCTCTTAAAATGCTAACAGCATCTTCAACAGACGGTTCGTCGATTAAAACACGTTGAAATCTTCTTTCTAAAGCTTTATCTTTTTCGAAATATTTTTGATACTCGTTTAAGGTAGTTGCACCAACAGCCCTTAATTCTCCACGAGCTAAAGCAGGTTTTAAAATATTAGCTGCATCCATAGCACCTTCACCACCTCCTGCACCAACTAGTGTATGAATTTCATCAATGAATAAAATAATTTCACCATCGCTTTCACCCACCTCTTTCACTACAGATTTTAATCGCTCTTCAAATTCGCCTTTGTATTTTGCTCCAGCAATGAGCAGTCCCATATCTAAAGCAAAAATGATTTTACTCTTCAAATTTTCAGGAACATCACCATTTACAATACGCATGGCCAACCCTTCTGCAATGGCGGTTTTACCAACACCTGGCTCACCAACTAATATGGGATTGTTTTTACTTCTTCTGGTTAAAATATGTAAGGTTCTCCTTATTTCTTCATCTCTACCAATGACTGGATCAAGCTTTCCTTGTCTGGCTAATTCATTTAAGTTTTTTGCATACTTCTGCAGTGCATTAAATGCATTGCTAGAAGTTTGAGAATTGATAGTACTTCCTTTACGAAGTTCAATTATTGAAGCAATTAATCCTTTTTCAGTAAGTCCTGCATCTTTTAATGATTTAGACGTATCATCATTTTGTTGTAATAACCCAATTAATAAATGTTCAATACTCACAAATTCATCTTTGAACTTAGAGATTGCAGCATTTGCTTTTAATAAGGCATTATTCAAATCTCTACTAATAGCTTGAGCAGGTTCGGTGCCAATTGTTTTAGGTAACTTTTGAATACTTTCATCTAGCTTGGTCTGAAGCAGTATGGTATTTGCAGCATTCTTTTTCAGTAAATAATCAATTATCGAATCATTATCATTCAATAGTGCTTTTAATAAGTGATTGGTTTCTATATTTGAATTTTGATTATTAAAAGCAATTTGTTGAGCCGCTTGTACGGTTTCTTGTGCCTTTATGGTATAATTATTAAAGTTCATACTATTTATTTTATAAGTATTTTAACTAGTGTACATGATAATAGTTCAACAACTTTGTTACAGTGTTAATTTTCATGTTTCTTTTCAAAACTATACAAATGATTATCCAACCACAAAAAGCGGAAATAATGTCTTCGAAAAGTGTATTTAACTGCCTAAAAGTCTTATCGTTATTGATTTGTATGCTGTTTTTTCAGTATGTACATGCACAATATGATTTTACCCAATTAGATAAAAAAATTGAGGGTTATAAAATTGTCATTGGTAGAAGCGTTAGTTGTGTGATTTACAAAAACAATAAAATTGTTTATAAAAGAGATGTAGAAAATTTTGATATTAAAACACCTGCTGAAATACTCAGTAGTAGTCAATGGCTAACTACTGCACTTATTTTAAACTTAGTAGATGCTGGTAAACTTTCGTTAGATGATAATGTTGCTCAGTACTTACCCATTTTTACAAAATATGGAAAGAAATACATTTCTATCCGTCATTGTTTAACTCATAAAACAGGATTAGAGGCAGAATCTGGCGTATTAAAAATGTTTGAAAAAAATAATTTTGAGTCTTTAGAAGCTTGTGCAGATGCTTATGCTAGTAAAAGAGAGATTGTGAAAAATCCTGGAGAAGAGTTTAAGTATAGTAATGTTGGAATTAATCTTGCTGCAAGAGTTGCAGAAATAGTTGGTAAAAGAGGATTTGAACAATTGGTTAATGAAAGAATATTTAGACCATTAGGAATGCGTAGTACAAGCTTTAATAGTAATGGTAAAGCACCTAATCCTAGTGGTGGTGCAGTTACCTCTGCACTTGACTTTGCCAACTTTTTAAATATGCTTTTAAATAAAGGTAAGTTTAACGACAAGCAAATATTGAGTGAAAAGTCTGTTGATGAAATGGTTGCTATTCAAGCAGAGGCTGCAAAGGTTAAAGATATTGGTAAAGTAGTTGAAGGATTTGGCTATGGAATGGGTTGCTTTATACAAGAAGCAGATGAAAAGGGTAAGGCTATTGTTGCTTCATTTCCTAGTTTTTATGGTACACTACCATGGATTGATTTTTGTAGAGGATATGTATGTGTTATATTTTCTAAAGGATCATTAATTGAAACAAAAATGCCCATTTATGTGGATCTAAAAAATACCGTTGATGCTATTATTGGGGGCGAAAATTGTAAATAAAAACTAAGATTTTAAATTGAAATGTACGAGCACAAACATCAAAAACTTGCCGACAAAAAAACCTTTTACAATAGAGTATTGAAAAATAGCTTTATTGCTGTAGGAATATTGTCTGTATGTTTATTGATGGGGGTTTTGGGCTATCATTATTTTGCGAATATTGAGTGGATTGATAGTTTACACAATGCATCAATGATTTTGAGTGGTATGGGACCAGTGGTAGAAATTACAACAGTATCAGGGAAAATATTT
>JBMLQZ010000050.1:0-4574 GCA_049241285.1 Chitinophagaceae bacterium
GCCATTAATATTATGTGTAGCCACTACATCAGTAGAATTTTCAATTAATATTCTTTCAGAAAATGTACCAGCAATATTCCCAGAATAACCACTTGCACCACCAATGGTAGCAGTAATATTTCCGTTTGTGATATAGGCTTTTGAATGTCTTATTAATCCCAAATAATTAGGGTCAATTAACAATGAATCCATATAAGATGGAATTGAGATTTTAGCCAAAACTTTCCCTTCAACATTTGTTATTGCAGTGAATACTTTATTTCCTATATCTTTCCCATTAAATGCATAAAAATTTACTGGAACACCTTTAATTGGTTGATTGTTATTACTAAGCAAGGTAATATCAATGTTAATTAATTTAGTGGTGTTATAATTAAACCCATCTGGGGCAATTTTTGCGGTTCCGTTGTTTGAGTCAGATGGTTTTATATCATTTTTTTTACAGGAAAAAATGAATAATAAAATAACACCAATAAAGATAATTTGCTTCATAACTAATAATTTGTCTGGTGATTTAATTAAGGCAACTTCATCGAATTGATTAAAGCAGCATCGTTAATTTATTACAAAGCTATCTGAGCACGTTTATTACTTTTGTAGAATCAACTCTATATCATTTGTAGAAAAACTTCTATCAATTTAACTTCATTTCTTTTCTATCGAAAAAAGGAATTGCAAACACATTTATAGAATTTTAAGATACTTTTGCGTTCTAAAAAAATATTTTTAATGTACGATATACGTGTAAAGTTTGAACAAAAAGGCCTAGAACCTATTACGTTAAACGCTATACCATCTGGTGATAGTTTATTAGAAGTGTTATTAGATAATCATATAGAATTACATCACAACTGTGGTGGAGTTTGTGCTTGTAGCACCTGTCATATTTATGTAGAAAAAGGGGAAAACTTTGTTGAAGAATTAACCGATAGAGAGGAAGATTTTATTGATAGAGCGGTAAACCCAAGATTGAATAGTAGACTAGGTTGTCAATGTGTTTTATTAGAAGGGAAAGGTGAAATTGAAATACTTGTTCCAGATCAAACACAATTTTTAGGCGAATAAAAAATAACAAATACATACTTTAAACTCCCTGATACATGAATGCTTTTGAACCCCCAATACATTGGAATGATTATGAAGATATTGCAATGAAGTTGTATGAAAGATTTGGAGATGATTTTACAGAATCGAAAATTTATAGAATAAGATTTACTGATTTATTAGAATGGATTTTACAAATACCTGGCTTTGTAGGCACAAGAGAGCAGAGCAATGAAGGTCATTTAGAAATGATACAAAGTAGTTGGGTGTATGAATGGAGAGATAATCAAAAATAAATGGTAGTCTACAGAATCGTTTAGCACAAAAGCCAATTCATACAACGAAAATCTATAAATAACTGAACGATATTTGTGTTTCCTATTTTACATTGCAGTATAAAGCTACATTTTGAAACTACTTGTTCCTTTTTTAAAATTAATTCGGTGGCCTAATCTGCTATTTATTGCTTTAACACAAATAATGTTTGAGTACTGTATTATTCATCCTTTATTTGAAGAAGCAAAAATCACCAGCAATATACATGGGATATATTTCTTTTTTATGTTATTTTCTTATGTTTTTATAGCAGCTGCTGGTTATATAATTAATGATTACTTCGATTTAAATATTGATCACATCAATAAACCAACAAAAGTAGTTGTAGCAAGAATTATCAGTAGAAGATGGGCTTTGGTTTGGCATATTGTGTTAAGTTCTATTGCCATTTTATTGAGTTTTTACATAGACATGAATGCTGAAAATACACCCATAGCAGGAGTTTCAGCAATTGCATGTGTAATTCTTTTGTTTTTATATTCTGCATCGTTAAAGAAAAAATTTTTATTAGGCAATGTTTTAATTGCGGCCATTACAGCATGGGGAATTATTCTGTTAACCTGGTGTGAGGCTAACCATTTTGTACTACTTGTAAAATATCAAACAGGAGTAAATCAAAAAAAATTAATTGCTTTAACGTTATTATATGCTGGCTTTGCCTTTGTAATTTCTTTAATAAGAGAGGTGATTAAAGATATGGAAGATATAGATGGTGATAGAAGATATGGCTGTAAAACAATGCCCATTGTCTGGGGAATTAACGCTACAAAAGTATTTGTTGCTGTTTGGTTAATTGTAATTATTGCTGTTGCCACCATTGCACAATTTTATGTCATTCAATTTGGTTGGTGGTTTAGTATTTTATATGCTCTTACTTGCATCATTGCTCCATTAGTTTGGGTATTTAAACAACTATTCAAAGCTAGTACTAGTAATGATTTTCATAAATTAAGTACAGCAGTAAAAATGGTCATGTTTACTGGAATTATGTCAATGTTTTTTTTCTTGATTTACTAAGTTTTTTTAATAAAAGTCTATGAATAAAATTGTTTTGGCCTCACAATCGCCAAGAAGAAAACAATTATTAGAATTGGCAGAAATACCGTTTGAAGTTATTGTTAGTGCTACCGATGAAACATACCCTGAACATTTAACCTTAAATGAAATTCCAATTTATATAGCAGCTGAAAAAGCAAATGCTGTTTACAAAAAAATAGTAGAAGAAAATAAAGAGGCCATAATTATTGCAGCAGATACTGTTGTTGTTTTAGATGAAAAAATAATTGGAAAACCTGTTGATAGAAACGATGCCATTGAAATTTTGCAATCTTTATCTGGCAAAACACATAGAGTAATTACAGGAGTTGTTATAAAGCAAAATGAGCAAATAATTAGCTTTTCAGACACCACATTTGTCACATTTAATTCCATCAATATAAATGACATTTCGCATTATGTAGATACTTATCAACCATTTGATAAAGCAGGTGCATATGCCATACAAGAGTGGATTGGAGTAATAGGAATTTCAAAAATTGAAGGTGATTTTTACAATGTTATGGGGCTACCAATAAGTAGAGTTGTTAGCAAATTACAATCATTAAAAACGCAATAATTTTTTTTAATCAATCGAAAATTAATATTAGTTTTAGAATTAATTTTTCGGGTTTATGAATGAAAAATTGTTTCAATTCATTTGGCAATTTCAATACTTTCAATTTCAAGCACTTCAAACAGTTTTGGGTGAACCAATCATTATTCATAAACAAGGAATTAAAAACCAGCATCAAGGACCAGATTTTTTAGACGCAAAAGTGTCTATTGGTAATGTTCAATTAATTGGCAACATAGAATTACACTTAAATTCATCTGATTGGTTAAAACACCAACATACAAACGACCCTCATTTTAGCAATATTATTTTGCATGTAGTTTGGCAACATGATGTAGATGTAACTGATATTCATGGCAATATTTTACCTGTATTAGAACTACAAAATAGAGTACCTAAAACACTTATAGATAATTATTTAGCATTAATGTTAATGCCCAATACACCTTGCCAAAGAATATTAACTTCTACTTTAAATGAAATTGGTTGGATTGCTTGGAAAGAAAGACTTGTTGCCGAAAGACTAGAAAGAAAAGCTGGTAAAATACTGGATTTATTACATGAATCAAAACAGCATTGGGAAGAAGTTTTCTGGTGGCAAATAGCCGCCAATTTTGGAATGAAGGTTAATAGCGATTTGTTTGAAAACATGGCAAAATCTATTTCAATCAATATTCTTGCAAAACATAAAAATCAACTTTTACAGCTAGAGGCACTTTTACTTGGTCAATCAAATTTATTAAACCAAGAAAATTCTAGTGAAGCATATGTGTTACTTCTACAAAAGGAATATCAATTTTTACAAAAAAAATATATACTTAAGCCTAATGCAATTTTGCCAAAATTTTTAAGAATGCGGCCTGCTAATTTTCCAACTATACGTTTAGCTCAATTGGCTGCGTTAATACATCAATCATCGCATTTATTTTCTGTTTTAAAAGAATGTAATAGGGTAGAAGATGTAAAAAAGTTATTTAATATTTCTGCAAGTGAATTTTGGAATACCCATTATCAAATTGATGTTTCCTCTTCAGAAAATATTTCTAAACAAATAGGAGAAGATACCATACATAACATTATCATTAACACAGTTGTACCAATTCTGTTTGCTTATGGAATATTTATGAAAGATGAACAGTTTAAAGAAAAAGCCATTCAATGGTTAATGCAAACAAAGTCTGAAAGCAATCATATAACTATTTCTTGGAAAGAACTAAAACATAAAGTAAAAACCGCTTTAGATTCACAAGCATACATTGAACTAACCAATGAATACTGCAATAAAAAGCGGTGTTTAGAATGTGCTGTAGGAAATAGCATTATAAAGTCAAAAACTGTATAAATTCTACCAATTAAATACCATATCTAGCTCTACATCTGGATGTAAACTTCTTTCAACAGGACAAGTTCTTGCAGTACGTTCTAATATTTCCTTGTCTTTATCATCTAAATTCAGTTCTTTCGGAAAAAATAAATGTGTTTTAATTCCACCAATTCTTCTTGGATCTGCTTTCATTATTTTGGTAACCTCTACTTTAGTACCTGTTAAATAAATACCCATATTATTGGTATTTATTCACAT
>JBMLQZ010000051.1:0-2164 GCA_049241285.1 Chitinophagaceae bacterium
TCTATACTCAAAGTTTTGTCTATCAGCATTACTACCAGGATTCATTACAAACTCAATTGGATCTTTAAAACTTTTGTAAAAAGCTCCTATTGAAATAGCTTCTCCTGCTGAAGGATAAAATTCATAACGAGCATCGAAATTGGTGATAGATGTACGCTTTAAATCTGGATTACCTGATACTCCAAAAATGGCATCGTAATCAAAGAATGCAAATGGAGCAATTTCTCTAAACTCTGGTCTTGCTACAGTTAAAGATGTTGCAAAACGAATTTGATGTTGGTTGTTAATATTGTATGTAAGATTTACTGATGGTAATACATCCCACTTTTCTGTTTGAACAATTACACTTTCATTAGCCAAATCTCTTGTTCTTAAAAACTGTTGAAAATTCTCCACTCTTGTACCCCAAACCAATCGTACTTTATCTGATATTTTATTATCAAACATAAAGTACATACCGTTGAGAATTGAGATTGCAAAATACTTATCGGTGTTTTGGGTAATCTCGTTTAAGAATAATTTATCGGCTGCAATATTTGAAGGATTGAAGATATTTTCGATAGGCTCTTGAAGTGCAGCTTGACTACCAGCATATTGAAAGTTTCTAGATTTGAAATCACGAATACGAATTAAATTACTTCCTCCAATTTTTAATAATTGATTTGCTTTATTTATTTTAAAAGGAACAGATAAAGCACCATTAATACCACCACTGTAATCGCTTAAACTAGAGTAAAATCTTCTAGTTTCATCATCGTTTAAAATAGGTGTTGCAGTGCTGTTATTGATGTTTCTTCTATATTCTACAACTCTATAATCAGGCTGTTGTTTTTGATTGATAGATCCATTAACATTCCAAATAAACTTAACACCTTTATTATTTAATTGATGTGTACCTTCTAATTGAGTAGTGTATAAACCTCTTTGGTTTAAGAAAGAAGAATTAAAATTAACAAGAGCATTGTTATTTAAATTAATACCTGTTCTCACAGAATATTTATCTTCAAAATTTCTATTGTATAAATTCTTCCAAGATAATTTGTGCTTACCTTTTATGTAGGTAAAGTTGGCTAAAGCACCCCAATTTACATTATAAATATTTTGTGTTTCGGTATACTTAAAAATGTATTCTTCATTGGTATTTGTTCTATCAAAATCGTAACGATTTCTTTCAACATTAGAATATACTAATTTAGATTGACGATACGTTAATCCTGCTATAACACCAATAGTTCCATTGTTTTTTAACTTAATAGATCTTCCCCATGTTAAGTTGTACGATTGAATGGGTGCTGCAGTTGATACTACTCTATTATAGCCATTGAAGTTGAATAAACTTGTAATTGCAGCTTTAGCGGCATCATCGTTTTTTGAATACTGTTGGCGATTTTCTGGAACACCAGAAGGAATGCTACGAGTTCCATCGTCAAAACCTAACCAATCTGTGCTATTTCTTTTATTACCAGTAAAATCTTTGAAAGTAGATTCAGAGTTAAAACCGAAAGAAACCCCTACAGAAAAAATGTTTTTATTAGGTACATCTTTAGTTTGAATTTGAATTAAACCACCTGCAAACTCACCTGTTAAATCTGGCGTAGCAGTTTTATTAATAATTACATTATCAACTAGTAAAGAAGGTATAACATCGAAAGAAAACAACTTTTTATCAGGCTCTGAGCTAGGCATTTGAGCATTGTTTAACATAGCTTGGTTATATCTATCACTTAACCCTCTAACAATCACAAACTTATTATCTTGAATAGTTGTACCACTTACTCTCTTCAACACTTCACCCATATTTTTATCAGGTGTTCTTTTAATAAAGTCTGAAGCCAAACCACTAGATAAAGAAGTATTGTTTTTCTGAAAACTTACTAAAGCATTGGTGCTTTCTCTTCTTGTACTAGATTTTACAACTACCTCTTCATTTTTATTCTTTTCTTCATCAAGAACAATATCAATAAAATTTTCAGATCCTTTTTTAACTTCAACATCTTCAATTACCTTAATGGCATAACCAACTCTAGATATTGTAATGGTATACTTACCAACTAATACATTTAAAGTGAATGTACCATCAACCTCTGCTGATAACACTTTTTTTGTAGGTCCATCAATTTTAATAGAGGCACTTCCTAAAACATCATTATTTTTTGAGGAAACA
>JBMLQZ010000052.1:0-5535 GCA_049241285.1 Chitinophagaceae bacterium
TTATTTATTGAAAACACCACCTGGTATTTTAGAAATGCTTCAAATAAAGGGTTTAGGACCCAAAAAGATTGCTACTATTTGGAAAGAACTAGATATAGAAACTATAGGAGAGTTGTTGTATGCTTGTAATGAAAATAGATTAATGCTGTATAAAGGTTTTGGTGAAAAAACACAACAAAATGTAAAAGAGGCTATAGAGTTTTATTTGGGTAGCCAAGGAAGTTACCTATATCAACAAATTGAATTGTTTGCAATTAATGTTAGTCAGAAATTAAAGTTGATGTTTAATAGCCAATATTTTTGGATTACTGGCGATTTTAGAAAACAAGCAACTGTTATAGAAAAATTAGATTGGGTAACTACTGTTTCTAAAGAAATGTTTATTGATTTTTTCACAAAGCATCAATATCAATTAGTAGATGAAACTAGTAATTATGTATCGTTTGTAGGAAATGAAAATGTTACTTTAGGATTTTATTCTGTGCCAAAAAGTATGGTATTTCAACAGCTATTTAAAACAAGCTGTAGCGATATTTTTCTTCAAGAATGGCATGCTCAATTCCCTGATTGGGAATTAAATACTTATGCATCTGAAGAGGCTATATTTCAAAAACACCATGTGCAATTTATTATTCCAGCACAAAGAGAAAATGATACTATTATTCATCAAGCAAAACAACAAGCCTTAAAAAAAACAATTGAAGTACAAGAGATAAGAGGGATCATTCATAGCCATAGTACATGGAGCGATGGTAATGATAGTTTAAGAGACATGGCTTTTGCAGCTAAAGAAAAAGGCTATCAATATTTGGTAATTAGCGATCACTCTAAAACAGCTGCATATGCTCAAGGTTTACAAGTAGAAAGGGTATTGGCACAACATAATGAAATTGAAGCATTAAATAAACAACTTGCTCCTTTTAAAATTTTTAAAAGTATTGAAAGTGATATTTTATCTGATGGAAGTTTAGACTATGAAAAAGATGTGTTAGCTAGCTTTGATATTATAATTGCTTCTGTTCATTCAAACTTAAAAATGAATGAAGAAAAAGCAATGATGCGTTTATTAACTGCAATTGAAAATCCCTACACTTCTATACTTGGTCATTTAACTGGAAGGCTTTTATTGAGTAGAGCAGGCTATCCAATTAATCATCAAAAAATTATTGATGCTTGTGCTGCTCATAACGTAGTGATTGAATTAAATGCACATCCTAGAAGATTAGATATTGATTGGAAATATATTGATTATGCTATGAAAAAAAATGTGTTAATTTCTATTAACCCAGATGCCCATGCAATAGAAGGTTTTGATGATTGTAAATACGGTGTTTTAGCTGCTCAAAAAGCAGGATTAACCGATAAACATAATTTAAGTAGTTTTAATTTATTAGAATTTGAATTGTTTGTTCAAGCACAAAAAAGAAAAAGATAGCATTGTAAGCAATTAATTATTTACCAGAAACTTTGGCTTTTTTTTGAGGCGGTTCAACTTGTAAAGTAGTATCTTTTGGTTTGGTAGCAAATAATTCACTAAACGTATCAAAGTCTCTTTTGTAAGATAAGCTTACTCCTTGTCTATTTCTTCTACCCAAAGTAGATCCACTTATATCTAAACTATTTTTACTAAATACAATGGCTCTTAATCTTCCTGATTGAGAGAGTTTTATTTCTATATTCAAATCTGGTAACCATTGAAAGTTTCCATTTGCTATTGTTGAACTATTACTAACATTAAAATCTAAATCGGCTCCAAAGGTTACAATGATATTATCGTTTAAAAAGCTTTTGCCAACTTTAAAGGTTACATTAGTTCTATCTAAACGGTTGCTGTTGGCGGTAATTCCACTGCTTTGATCGATGATAGATGAGCTACTATAAACGGAAGTTCCTAAATCGAATCGCAAACTTTTATCGCCTGTAATTTTATAGAGTAAGTTAGATACAGCTTTGTTTACTTGCTTGGTAAGTAACTGAGAAATGGTATTTACGCCTAAGTTATTTAAGTTGGTACTATTGCTGCCAGAAAGTAATCCTTGACCGTAAGGAGCAAACGAACCAAATACAATTAAAGAAGTTGCTTGAGATAACATTTCGTTTTGATCTTTCTCAATTCTATTCACAAAATCGCTAAATACAGCATCAGTTTTTATAGGGCTGTTATCGGGAAAATCTAAATCGAAATTAATTTCTGGTTTGGTTAGTTTATCTCTTAATTGAGCAATTACAAAAACTTTACCTCTGTAAGATTTGGTAGCACTACTAACAGAAACTTGTTGACCAGATAATAAATCTCCTACACTAACTCTTTCTGCTGTGTATTGTGCATCTATTCTAATATCTGCTTTATATGGATCACCTTTCCATTCAATATAATTACCAACATTAGGTAGTAAAACAAATGGTTTTCTTATAAAAGATTGAAAGTTAAAATTGTACTGTCCTTCTTCAATATTGTATCTACCCTTCATGGTTAATGGTACTGTTGTACCAGCAACAATTTGTAAACGACCATTGCCTTGTGCTTGAATTACGTCACCTGTTAAATCGTCAAGAATTACATCAATTTTTACTTTATTATTAGCGGTAACGTCTAAATCTACAGTTAAATCAAATCCATCTTTTTTAGTTTCTTTCTGCATTTCTTCACCATATTTTTTAAATACAATAAAATCTGCATCACCACTTTCTTTACTTAAAGAATTTGGAATAAATATGTGAGAACTATCATTGGCTTCTCCAATAATTTTCATTTTAGCAGCAGATTCTGGTCCCTTTAAACTCAGACTAGCTTTGCCTACTGCTTTGCCATAGAATTGTTTGTTGTCTTTTGCTTTGGTATCAATTAATAGTAGTTTGTTGGTATACATATCAAAGTCAAAAAACATGTTGGTAAATTGTTTTTCGTATAGCTTACCTCTAACACTTGCTTTATTTTTGAATTTGTCTTGAATAATGAAATTACCAAAATCAATTCCATCCTTTTCAAAAGTAATATCTGCACTATCAATTGTATAATATACTTGTGTGAAGTTTACTTTTAAACCGGCATTTTTTAATTTTATTTTACCCTCTAAATCAGGGGCACTTGGGTTGCCTTTCACTATTAAATTACCCGTAGCTTTTCCACTAATTTCTGTAAAAATATCTCCTAAAAACTTTTCAATAATATTGATTTTAGAATCACTTAAATCTGTGCTAATATATAATGGCTGATTGGTAGAATCTTTGGTTTTATAGTAACCATTCACATCTAACTTATATCCTTCATTTGGCGATTTTGCATTAAAAGTTACTTCACCTGTTTTGCTGTCAAAATCTGCTTTTAAATTTACCAAACCTATTGAGTCATTATCTATTCTAAACTGTTCTGCTTTTATGTTTGCAGAAGCTTTGAATTTTCCATAAAAGTCATTCAATCTTACTTCACCTGTTGCTAATCCTTCAAAAACATTTTTCTTAGAAACTAACGATGTTAAGTCACCTAAAACAACATTTTTTAATTTTACAATTAAATTGTTGTTATTCAGCTCTTCATCAATTTCAGTTTCAACTTTTATTTCTTGAAAACCTTGTGTAAACTTTACGTTTTCTGCCTTTACAAAATATTTTCGAATTACTAATTCACCTTCTTTTTCTAGGTTCCAATTTTTTTCATTCAACACAAAAGACGATGGTTTAAAATTGATTCTCACACCATCTTCTAATGTTTGAACCTCGGCATTCAAATTAGCTTCGTTTAAGGTGTTTTCTGCTTTTGTTTGAATACTAACATTTGAATAGTCGTTACTTGAAGTAATATTGAATGTTGTAAACGGAAAATTTATACTATCGCTAATAAATATGTTTGATATTTCGCCTACAATTTTTAATGAATCGTAAGAGCCATCGCCAATAACAATAGCATCGCTTAGTTTATATTTTTCAAATGAAAGTGTAGGAATATTGGCTCTAATTTCAAATTTGTTTTCACCTGTATTGGCACTTCCAATAATGCTTGCATAATCTAAACCATGTAGCCTATTGTCAATTAATCGAATATATTTATCAAAGTCTTTTGTAAATAACGAAACCTTGAAATCTTGTTTAACAGGTATGGCAATAGGGGCAGCAATGTAAGTAGGATAATAACGATTTAAATAAGTTTGAAATGCATTTGGTAAATCTAATAATTTGTAGCTTTTCCCAGCAATTGTAAGGGCAAATTCATTACTCGTTAATGTTAGAATTTTTAAGCTATCTTGATATGCTGCATTTAATATTAATGAGTCGAAACTTAGCTTATCATTCTCATGTAATAAATTGGCGTTTAATATTTTTGCAGTACCTAAAAACTCATCAATATTCGATCCTGTAAAGTTTACGTCAATTAATCCTGTAAGTTCAACTTTTTCTTTTGTTAAGTTTAAGTTTTTAAAATTACTTTTTACAATATCTCCCAAAATATTAAAGCTAGGTTCAGCCTTGCTCATATCTATCTGAATGGTACTTGTAAAGTCTAAATTGGGATCAACAATTTTTACTTCACCGTTATAATATTTTTTATTGAAAACGCCGTTGGTAGTGATATTGCTGTAAGCATAGCCATTTAATTCTAATGTTCTAAAACTACCATCTAATTCGGTTTGCATTTTCGATAAACTAAAACTGCTGCCATTAATTTTTCCTAAAAAATCTATTAAACCAATTTGAGTGTTGTTTAAAAATTTACCTAAATGAAATTGATTGGTTTTTAAGCTGCCAATGTAAGATGGTTCTGCTTTTGAAGGGAATTTCATTGCCACATTTGCTTCAACTGCACCAATGCTGCTACTAATAGTTCCATTTGTTTTAAAATTAGAAATGGTTCCATTAAAATCGCCTCTAAATAAAATAGTTCCTAATGCCTTTAAGTTAGGCTCTTTCAAGCGTTTTAGTGCCGGAATTACTACAGCCAAATCTTGTTGATTTGTTTGAATAATACCCTTGGTAAAATTGATGGTTGTATTATCTATATAAGGCAATCCTTTCATTGCCAAATCACCCGAAATGTACGTAGTGCCGGCTGAGCGTAAAAACAAATCTTTAACTGCAAAATCAGCAACAGTGCCTAAAAATCTTCCAGATATGGCTACCTCTTTTTTCCAATCTTTTAGGTCAGGGGCAAAATAAGCAATATCGTCACTACTCACTTTTGAGTCTTTAAATTTTGCATCCATTACCACATTGGTTTCGTAATTAGCAAAATCTTTTTCAAAGTGTTTAAAACGCATTGCATAGTAATTGCTCAGTCTTGTTTTATTGGTTAATAAAGTAAGCTTGGCTAACTCAATAATTTCTGGAGTAATTTTTAGTTGCGTTTTTAGTTTTCTAAGTTCAAATCCACATCTTTCTTTAACAGCAATATTCATCATTGCTTTTAAAGTATCTTTTTTGAAAAGTACATTGGTAAAACTTCCAGTAAGTTTACTTAATTGTAAATTTCTATCATCAAAATAGGGCGTATATTTTCTACCAACAACACCTGTTGCAAAATAACCATTGTTTATGGTAAGG
>JBMLQZ010000053.1:0-265 GCA_049241285.1 Chitinophagaceae bacterium
CTTGTGTTTCCGAAAGCCCACTTTGTTGGAGCTGATTGCGATATTTTACAATTTCTTCATCGGTTAACGCATCTGCCTTAAAATTACTTAAATCTCTACTTTTTAAAATATCTTGAGCCGAGGTGTTTAATGCTATAAAAAAAAGTAAGAGATACAAAAAATATTTACCATTCATTCTACTAAATATTATCCTTTTGTTTTAATAAAAAATTGTGTAATCTTTCTTAGGGGCTTCAAAAATAAGGTATACCAACGAGGTGTAAGT
>JBMLQZ010000053.1:275-3469 GCA_049241285.1 Chitinophagaceae bacterium
CCAAGACTTACGATCTTCCATATTAGCACGTATTCTATTTTTAATTGTAACATTACTTTGTCCACCAGAACTCATATGCACTAACACTTTAGGTAAATACGCTGCTTTCACATTGTTTTTGTATAAAAAACGAAGCATTAATTCATAATCAGCGGCTCCCCATAACGATAAATTAAATGTTCCAAATTGAGAATACAGTTTTTTTCTGACAAAAAATGTAGGGTGAGGAGGCATCCAACCATATAAAAAATTTTCTTTTTTATAAGATCCAGAAATCCATGTTCGAGTAATTAGCTGAGTATTATTCGCATCAACATATACCAAATCTCCATACACAGCATCACAATCAGTTTTATTAAAAATATCTACAACCTGCTGAATAACTGTTTCATCGGCATAAAAATCGTCTGAATTCAAAATTCCAATTATTTCTCCATTACATAAGTCAATGCCTTTGTTCATAGCATCATAAATGCCATTATCTTTTCCTTGATGAATAATACTATTATGTGATGTAGCTGTTATTATTTCTACTGTATTGTCTTTAGAAATACCATCTACAATAATATGTTCTATAAAAGGATAGGTTTGTTGTTGAACAGATTGCAAAGTGTCTTTAATAGTAGCTGCACTATTGTAAGTTGCTGTTATGATAGATACTGTCATGTAAGAAATAAAAATTACAATTTTAAACTTCAGAACTATTAGATATGTAGCAATACCTAATAATTAACTTGTTTACATACGCCAATAAAAGGTTGCTATTTCTTCGGCGTCTTGTTTTGCAAACATCGCTTTTACATCGAATAAGTACAAACTATTATTAGCTGATATAGTTTGCAAATAAGATAAAGTAATGGTTTGAAAAATTTGATGTTTTACAGCAAGAATAATAGCATCATAAACAACATTTGGTGCTATGCTTTCAGATATTTGTTGTAATGCGTTTAATTTGTTTGCCAAAGGATCTACTACATCAACCTGAATTTCGTATTCAGTTAAGGTATTAACTATATCGAATACTTTAGAATTTCTACAATCACTCACATTTTCTTTGAATGTACAACCTAATATCAATACTCTTGAAGAGGAAATGATGGTCCTTTTGGCAATGAGTGCTTTGAGTACTTTATCAGCAATAAATTTTCCCATTTGGTTATTTACATGTCTTCCAGAATGTATTACTTGAGGTGAATAACCCAGTTGTTCTGCTTTGTGAGTGAGATAGTACGGATCTACTCCAATACAATGGCCACCTACTAACCCTGGTTCGAAAGGCAAAAAATTCCATTTGGTAGCTGCAGCTTTTAAAACATCTCTTGTATCAATTTGCATTTTATCAAAAATCAACGCCAGTTCATTCATAAATGCAATGTTCAAATCTCTCTGTGCATTTTCTATCACTTTTGCTGCCTCGGCAACTTTAATATTTGGAGCAATGTATATACCTGCATCAATTACAGAACTATACAAATTGTTTAATTTATCTACTGTAGCAGCAGTATCGCCTGAAATTATTTTTAGAATGGATTCAATGGGACGATTCTTATCTCCTGGATTAACTCTTTCTGGCGAATAGCCTACAAAAAAGTCTTTCTTCCAAACCAAACCACTTGTTGTTTCTAAAATTGGAATACATACCTCTTCTGTTAATCCCGGATATACAGTAGATTCAAACACAATTGTCATTCCTTTTTGTAATATGGCACCAATTTGAGCAGATGCATTTTTTAAAGGAAATAAATCTGGTTCATTACTACTTGTTATGTCTGTAGGTACTGTAACAATAATAACTGAACAGATTTGTAAATGATTTATTGAATTGGTGAATTGAATGGATTTTTGTTGCAAAGAACCCACACTTAATTCTTGTGTATAGTCAATTCCTTTTTGTAAAAGTGAAATTTTATTTTCATCAATATCATAGCCAACAACAGTATATTTTTTGGCAAATAAACATGCTAAGGGTAATCCTACATAACCTAAACCAACAATGCCAATTATATTGCTATTAACAAAACTCATTAAATTGATTTCATTTTTCTATCACGAATTTTTATAGCAGGATTTCCTTGATAAATAGAATAAGCATCTAAATTTTTTGTAGCCACAGAACCTACCGCTAATATAGCATGTGAACTACAATGTACTCCTGGACAAACCACTGATTTTGCTCCTATCCAAACACCATCTTCTAACACCACTTCTTTTACAATTAGATCGAAGGTTGATAATGTATAATTGTGATTACCCGTTAAAATATACGCACCTTGAGAAATGCAAGCATTTTTACCAATGGAAATTGACACTAAACTATCTATCCAAACATCTTCTCCAATCCAAGCATAATCGCCAATTGTTACATTCCATGGATACTTAATGTGTACACAAGGTTTTATCATTACACCTTTACCAATTTTTGCTCCAAACAATCTTAACAATGTCACTTTTAATGCAACAAATGGAAATAATTTACTTTGAAAAACAAGTGCACTAACATAAAACCAAATCAATCTTTTTACACTTCCTGCACCAGTGTTAAACCAACTATTATTGTATTGTGAAAGATTTGTTTGTTGCTGCATTTTGATACTTATTTATCTTCCTCCATTAACAACACGATACATATTAGGCAATATTTTCTGCACCAATTTCGCAATAAAAATGGCTATAACTACAGTAATTAAAGGACAAAGCCAATATAGAGCAAATAAACTTACTACAGACTTGTCGGAAAAATAAAAACTAGCCTTTCTAAGTATCGTTAATAGAGGTTCATGAAAAGCATAAATGAAAAAAGTATAGTTACATATACTTAGCCACCATTTAGAAATACCTTTATTTCCAATAAAATAATCGTACCCATACCAAACGGCTATCATACCAATAAATATTGATGCAAATTGAATAGCATTAGCAATGATACTATTAAAAGGAATGATTGAAAATGTAATTAAATATGTTCTTATAAAACAGGCTAATAACCAAGTAATTAACAGGAAAATAGTGGTTGTTTTTGAGAAGCCGTTGAAATTAATGTTACATAACGCTAAAGTTGCACCAACAATAAAAAAGCAAAAACTTAAATTCTGGAATAATTTGAAATAAAAATTTATAAACCAAAGCAAAATAGCAACTAATACCAATAGCCATCTTGTATGCACCGCCTTGGTTTGTGTCCTCACAAAACAATT
>JBMLQZ010000054.1:0-4395 GCA_049241285.1 Chitinophagaceae bacterium
AATAGACGGGTTTACTTCAGTGAAGCTGATACTACATTCTATAATGCTACATACAATGTGGCTCCATAAACATATCCATGTATTGTAAAAAAAGAAGTTGATACATTTTACTGCATCAACTTCTTCTTTATATAAATGTTGAAAAAATTAAATCCTAGCATTAAACCGTAATTTCCTTACTCAATATAACTTTCGATTTATCGGCACAATACATATCCATATCATTTAGTTTAGTCTTGCCTCTATTTGCTCTGGCTATTCTAGAAAATACAGACATTTCTTTATCAAACAAAAAGCGGAACAACAAAACTGTATAAGATGTATGATGATGAAGCGAATCGTAATAATGTCCACCAATGGCTTTTAGTTTCGGCAAATTATTCCAAGGAATAGAAGGAAAATCATGATGCTCATTATGGTATCCAACATTCAAGTTAATGGTATTTAATGGTCCATAATAGCTTTTAGTTTCTTGTTCACCATGAGTTAAATAATGTTCTTGTACCCATCTTGCACCAAGTGGATGTAAACCAACAGAAAAGAAGAAGCTAGCTAGTAAAAATATAAGCGATTTTACCCCTAAGAAGTATACTAAAAAGCCCATGAATGTTACTTCAACAATTATATTAATAATCGTCCAAGTATCAAATAAAGAAATCTCTTTCAACCTAGCAGGACGAAGCATCTGAAACAATGGATACAACAACAACCAAATAGCTTTTCCTAATGCAGAGTTATTAATCAGTTTGGCTTCCCAGCGGTAAGGCATATCGCCATCTAACTCTTCAACTCCTTGAAATGAGTGATGTTTGATATGGTATTTTTGAAACGAAACAGCACTAGGTAAAACCATTGGTAAATTAGCAATAATAGCTGCAATGGTGTTCATGTATTTTTTCTTAAACACTAAATTGTGGGCACATTCATGAATACACACAAACAACGTATGGCAAGCAAAAGCACCAATTAAATAGGCTGCTCCAAATACAAACCACCAACTTTTATCTTGTAAGTAATAAGCCAATACAATTTGTAACGAAACACAAAATAAAATCACTAAAAAAGTGTAGGGATTTCTTCCAATTAAATTTCTAATTTCAGGATGTTCTGTAATAATTTCTTTTGTTCGTAATTTGTGCGGCTCACATGCATCACTCCACACAAAAGAATCCATTTTTTTCATAGTAGCAGTTTAGTTTAATTTTCTGATAAAGTGAACTTAGTAAAAAAAAATCAATTGATAATCAACTTGTTTAACGTTTCCTTAATAAAGATATGTCATAGCTAAAATTTTCTATTTTTTTATCATGGATAGTCTTTAAGTTAATCTATTTCTTATCGTTTTCACTAATAAACTTTGTTTAAGCTAATAATAAGTAATAATCTAATATTCATTTTTACTTTCAATAAGAGAATGTATGCTCATTTAAGATAGTAATCTTTGTAATATTATTTTAATCTGCTTAGTAAAAGCTAGCTATTTTTTATTTTACAAATGATTCAAAACCTATTGAATTTGTTTCGTAGTTAAACTAAGTAACATTTTTTAAATAAATTAATTTGTACTCTAAATGCTTTCATTATTGATAATATATTTTCATTTAACTTTCAATCAAATTTAAACTTATGGCTTCAAAGGAACAGTTATTAGAATTGGTGAATAATGGATATTCATTTAAAGGCGAAAAAGCAAAAATAGGAGTAGCCATGTTAAACGGTGAAATAGTGGCGGGTGCAGATGTGTTTATCCCTTTAAAAACACTGAATAGACATGGTTTAATTGCAGGTGCTACAGGAACAGGAAAAACCAAAACGCTTCAAATGATCAGTGAATTGTTGAGCGATAATAGTGTTCCTGTTTTAATGATGGATATTAAAGGCGATTTGAGTGGAATTGCAGCTGCTGGAACCGCAAATGAAAAAATAATTGATAGATGTAAGCTACTCAATATTCAGTATACACCTTCTGCTTTTCCTGCTGAATTGCTTACAATTAGTAATCAACCAGGTGTACGTTTACGAGCAACTGTTTCAGAATTTGGTCCTGTTTTGTTAAGTAAAATTTTAGGTTTAAATGATACACAAGGTGGATTGGTAGCCATGATTTTTAAATATTGCGACGATCAAAAAATGCCGTTGCTAGATTTGAAAGATTTTATAAAAATTCTTCAATTTATTGCTGATGAAGGAAAGGTAGAAATGGAAAAAATGTATGGCAAAATTTCAACGACAAGTACTGGAACTATTTTGAGAAAAGTAATAGAATTACAACAACAAGGTGCAGATGTTTTTTTTGGAGAGAAGAGTTTTGAAGTAGAAGATTTAATGCGAATAAGTGATGATGGTAGAGGAATGATTCATGTGTTACGTGTAACAGATATGCAAGACAGGCCGAAACTTTTTTCAACATTCATGTTACAATTATTGGCAGAATTGTACGCTGTTTGTCCAGAAGAAGGAGATATGGATAAACCTAAATTGATTTTGTTTATTGATGAGGCTCATTTAATTTTTAATGAAGCAAGCGATGCATTGTTACAACAAATAGAAACGGTAATTAAATTAATTCGAAGTAAAGGAATTGGTATTTTCTTTTGTACACAAAACCCTCAAGATGTACCTGCTGCAATTTTAGGACAGTTAGGTTGTAAGGTACAACATGCATTACGTGCATTTACTGCTGCTGATAGAAAAACCATTAAACAAGCTGCTGAAAATTTCCCTGAAACCGAGTTTTATAAAACCGATGAATTACTAACACAGCTTGGCATAGGTGAGGCATTGATTACTTTATTAAACGAAAAAGGAATTCCAACACCATTAATTCATACCATGCTTAATCCGCCAAAAAGCAGAATGGACGTGTTAACCGAATCTGAAATTAACCAATTAATTGCTGAAAGTAAACTTGCAAAAAAATATAATCAAGTAATAGATAGTCATAGTGCTTATGAAATATTAACACAAAAGCTACAAATTGCTGCTGAACAAACTGAGGCAAAAACAATAGAAAAAAATGAGGAAAAAAAATCGAGTAAAGAAGAAAGTTTCTTAGATAATCCTATTGTAAAACAAGTTGGAAGAACAGCAGCATCAATCATTACAAGAAGTTTATTAGGTGCTTTAGGTTTAGGTGGAAGAAGCAATCGAAAAAAGAGTTTGTGGTAATTGAAGTAGTAAATATTTAGATTAGAACGAATTAAATTAATTTAAAAAAATAGCCAAGGATAAAAATCCTCGGCTCTGGTTGACATTCAACTATACCCCTATACTTGAACTTTTTAAAAATTTTTCTACTTGTGGGAAATACATTTTAAAATCTTAATTTTTCTATTCCATCTATTATTTTCACAATCACAAAACAAATGTAGAATTGATTGGAGTTTCAAAAAAGGGGATTTTCCCCATTTTTGGACGTGATTTTTCACACCTGAAAATGTGAAAAATCACGTTGTATGAGAACTAGAAATAATGGAGTATTGCATGTAAACCAAAATCAAATACTATGTTTCAAAATTTTGTACCAGTTCCTGCTAAGGAAGAAATAATAGAAATAGAAAATTATCGAAACGGAATAGTGGTTGATGATAGTTATGGCGTATTGTATACAAGAGAGCAGATTCTTGAATATGTAAAGCCAGATGGCTACTTTGACAAATTGATAAAATTAAAAAAACCACTTCCACCAGATGGAAAATGGATTTGGACAGTAGGCTTTTTGTTTAAAACTGTGAAAACTAATGGCGTTGATAAAATTAGTTTTACTGTAGTGCCATTAAAATATAACACTGAAACAAATCAAGTTGAAGATAGGGTTGACGGAAAAATATATCCAACTCATATATCTGAACAAACACCTCTATATAAAACTGACGAAGATCCTACCGATCCTAATGAGGACCTCGCAAACACTGGTAATATTTATCCTTAAATTATAGTATTTAGTTATGTTTTTTTATTATATCAATCCAGCTCTTGAATTAATTACATTTATTATTGCATTTTTTTGTTTACGAACTTCAAGAGCTGGTTGGTACAAACATTTTATATGGTTTTTATTGGTGGTTGTTATTACTGAAAATGTTGGGTTTTTGCTACATTTTCATTTTAAAATGCTCAATCATTGGGTGTATAATGTTTATCTGCCCATTGAAATTGCATTTAAAAGCTGGCTTTTCTATAAAATATGTAAGCCTTATTTTAACTGTAAGAAAGTGGTGGTTGCATCACTTTTTGTCTTCCTAATTTGTTATTGTATTGAGGGATGGCCACATCATTATTTAAAATACAACAGTATTACCAATAACATTTTTTCTGTTTGGCTAATAGTTATGTGTTTGTTGTATTTCTATTATTTTTTAAACGATGCAGAATTTGTAAATATTTATCAACATC
>JBMLQZ010000054.1:4405-5741 GCA_049241285.1 Chitinophagaceae bacterium
TTACATTCAAAATTATCAAAATTGTAAGATAGTAATTCTTTTTTTATTTCGTTTCAACAGCATCCAACCTATTTTTCGATTATGTTTCAGATTTAAATAAAAAAAGTTTTAAACCGTTTAGATATATTATCTTTTTAATTTTAGATTTCATATTATATGCTAGTTGGAGCTATGCTTTTTTATGCAAACGGAAGGAAATAACATCTACTTAATCATTACCATTGTTACAATTATTTTTTTTATTGTAGCAATTTTTATTTTTTTCTACATCGCTCTATTTATTCAACGTAAAAAAAGGTTTAAAGAAGAAAAAATAGTTATGCAACAAACATTTGCTCAACAACTACTAAAAGCTCAAATTGAAACGCAGGAAGAAACTTTTCATGCAATAGGAAGAGATTTACATGATAATATTGGCCAATTATTAAATAGTGCAAAACTATTAATTGGAATAACTCAAAGACAGTTAAATACTACAGTTCCTGATACATTGCATATTGCAGATGAAACCTTAAGTAATGCTATTCAAGAATTAAGAAACGTTTCAAAATCATTAAATAAAGATTGGCTTCAACAGTTTAATTTAATAGAAAACTTACAATCTGAGGTACAAAGAATTAATGCTACAGATACTTTGCAAATAACATTTATTCATCCGAAAATATTACCCATTTCATCAGATAAACAAGTAATGTTGTTCAGGGTAATACAAGAAGCAGTACAGAATGCAATCAAACATGCAAGTGCAACTACCATAGATATTGAAATAAGTGTTTCTGATAATGATGTGCAAATTCACATACAAGATAATGGTGTTGGATTTAATACAGCATCTAAAAAGCAATCTGGAGTTGGATTGTTAAATATGAAACATCGCATTCAATTATTAAAAGGCAACATTGAATGGTTATCAATGTTAAATGGAACAAAAGTGCAAATAGCATTACCCATAAATGAGTTATAATATGGTTACAGTAGCAATTGCAGACGATCATCAATTATTTGTAAAATCACTTGGTTTAATGTTAAATTCTTTTCAACATTACAAAGTAGTTACAGAAGCAAAAAATGGGAAAGACTTAATTGATAAGTTAGAATTAAACAAAATAAAACCGGATATTATTTTATTAGATGTGAATATGCCTGTAATGGATGGCTTTGAAACAGCAGCATGGCTGCAAAAGCATAGACCCAATAGTAAAGTGGTGGCTTTATCAATGAATGATGGCGATGAAGTTGTTTTAAAAATGATTAAGGCTGGTTGTTGTGCTTACTTTTTAAAAGATACTCACCCAAATGAATTAGAAAAAGCTTTAGACGAAATTGTAAAAAGAGG
>JBMLQZ010000055.1:0-2908 GCA_049241285.1 Chitinophagaceae bacterium
AAGAGAAAACGAAGCACGCGCTGCCGCAGAAGCATCAGCGGCACGGCAGCGTCAAATCGAGGCTGATGCAAAGGCAAAAATGGAAGCCTTGGCAGCAGAGCAGGCAAGATTAGCTGAAGAAAAAAGAATAGAGAGAGAAGAACGTGAAGCGTATAAACGCATTATTAATGAAGAAAAATTACTTCAAGAAATAAAGGATAAAAAGACAGCTATTGCAAAGAAAGCAATTGAAAAATACGAAAGAGCTCAGCGTATAAAAGAAGCTAAACAACAAAAAGCTACAAGAGATAGTATTGTAAAAGAAAAGCGTAGAGCAAAAATTAAAGAAAAGGCTATAAAAGATAGTATTGTAAAAGCTTCTAACGATAGTATTATAAAATCATTAGCCGATAAACGTGAAAAGGCCAAAAAAGAATTAGCTGCCAAAAAAGTTGCCGTTGCTGCTGATAAAGCTTTAAGCCCAGCTGAAAAAGATAAGTTAATTGGTACTCTTGACTCTATTAATGAAATAAAAGACAAATTATTATTAGCTCAAATAAATCAACGAGCCACGAGTAAAATTATTTATGTAGAAACAATGTCAGACTCTGTGCATATTGATTTATATGATAATGGCGTGTTTGATAAAGACAGTATTTCGGTAATATTTAATAAGAAGATTGTAGTGTATAAGCAAGTATTAACTACCAATAAAGCCATTTCATTTGATATTAAAATAGAAGCAGGAGAGAAGAAAAATGAAATGATTTTCTATGCAGAAAATTTAGGAATTGTTCCGCCAAACTCTGCCTTAATGGTTATTACCGATAAACAAGGTAAACGAACAGAGATTAGCGTAGTTAATGATTTAAAAAATAATACGGTCATCTATTTTGTTAAATTGAAGAAATTGTAACAAAAATCAAATCAATGTTGTAACTTTGAATTCTCGTCTAAACCAAAAGACGGGAATTTTCTTTTTCAGAGATAATCAACAAAGGTTGTTATCATACAAAATATATGAAACATCAATTATTTAAAGCAACGGAAAGAGGTGTAAAAGATTTAGGTTGGCTACAAAGTAATTTCAATTTTAGTTTTTCATCTTATGCAAACCCTTTAAGAAATGGGTTTGGATTATTAAAAGTATTTAACGACGATTTTGTTGCAGCAGGTAAGGGCTTTGGTTTACATCCACATCAAAACATGGAAATAATTAGTGTAATGATTGATGGAAAAATGAATCATAAAGACAATATGGGTTATAGTGAGGTTGTAGAAAAAGATTGGGTTCAAATAATGAGTGCAGGAACAGGATTGAGACATGAAGAATATAATGTGGGTGATGAAACGGTAAACTTCTTGCAAATTTGGATTGAGCCTAAACTACAAAATATTCATCCTAGGTATCAAAAAAGATATTTCCCAAAAGAGAAAAGAATAAACACTTTAACTACTATTGTGAGTAACCAAGAAGGTACACAACATTGTTGGATTAATCAAAATGCACAAATTAGTTTAGGGGCATTTAATACACAATCTTCCTATAAATACACCTTATCACAAACCAATAAATGCGTATTTATTTTTAACATAAAAGGAAAATTAAATATTGCTGGAACTGACATTTTAGAGAAAGATGCTATTGGACTTTGGGAAACCGATAAAATCTATCTTCACATCGAACCCAACTCTGAGTTTATTGTTATTGAAGTTCCTATAAATCATTAATACAATTTTTTAGTCATCAAATTAATTTTAAGTAAGAAACATGAATATTGAAATAGTATCAGGTAGCCCAAGAGCAGCAAGTGTAACCATAAGAGTGGCAAGGTTTTTACAACAATATATACAAGAAAAATATACAGAAACCAATGTTGGTTTAATTGATGTAAGAGATTGGCAACTCAATAATTTAGAGAATGTATTTAATAGTGTAGAAAATACGCCAGAGGCTTTAAAACCATTATCTGAACGTATGTTTGCTGCTAATGTGTTTATAATAGTTTCACCAGAATACAATGGCACTTTTACGTCAAATATTAAAAACCTATTTGATCATTATCCTAAACAAGCCAGAAAAGTTTTTGGGTTATGTACTGCTTCTACTGGTGCTTTAGGAGGAGCAAGAAGTACACAATCTTTATTGTTATTAGTACCGGCATTATTTGGTATTGCCTCTCCATATTTGTTGGTTGTACCAACTATTGATAAAAAATTCGATGAACAAAACCAACTTGTAGACGCAAGTTTTGAAAAATCAATCCACACATTTGTATCAGAATTAATGTGGTTGGCAAATGCTACTCAAAATAAGTAAGAAATTTATTTACACCTTCTACAATGAAACAAAGTTGTAGAAGGTTTTTTTATGCTATTTCAGTTGATGTGTCATTAAGAAACTCTCGGTTTCCAAGGTATTTCTGCTACTTTAAGTTCGTGGGCAATAAATCGGCCTAAAACAAAAATATAATCACTCAATCTATTGAGGTATTTAATAACCAAAGGCTCTACAAAAATTTCTTGCTCTTGCATTAATACACAGCAACGTTCTGCTCTTCTACAAACACACCTTGCTAAGTGAGCTGTTGAAACTGCAATATGACCACCAGGTAAAACAAAAAATTTCATAGGTGGTAGCACTTCATTCATTTTATCAATTTCTTGTTCAAGAAAAACAACGTCAGATTCTTTTAAATCTGGTATTTTCATAAGCGGTTCTTTTTCAGGATCACATGCTAGCGATGAACCAATGGTAAATAAACGATCTTGAATTTCTTTTAAAGTATTGTTGCTATTGCTATTAGTAGAGTCTTTCTATCCATACTACCAGGTCTAGTCTAGTATCGACATTCTTCATCAACCTCAACAATTACTAATTGATTATATCTATTCTTTAAAAATAAGTAAAATATATTTTATTTAATGT
>JBMLQZ010000055.1:2918-5062 GCA_049241285.1 Chitinophagaceae bacterium
GTAAATTGATCGCTAAGCATACCAATACATGCATTTAATTCATCAACAGTACCATAAGTATCAATTCTAATGTGGCTTTTTGAAACTTTTGTACCGCCTATTAATGATGTTTTTCCTAAGTCTCCAGTTTTGGTATATATTTTAAAAGCCATTACAATATTTGGATATTTTTTAGATGATAATTTTTTAGAACAACTTTTTAGATGAATAGTTCAACCGCTAAAAGAATATGCGTTTTGATTAATGATGAATTGCATTTAAAACATGCAAACAACAACATTACTTTAGTAAATGCATATTGGGTTTAAAAATAACGGTGAGTTGTATTAATGCGTAGCTGCTATGGTATGGTATTCTCCCATTGGTTTTGTAGTATCGGTTTCAACCAAACCATCTCTTAATCTAACTACTCTATGAGCATAAGCAGCAATATCTTCTTCATGGGTAACCAATACTACCGTGTTACCTGCTGCTTGTAATTTGCCAAATATTTCCATTACTTCAACAGAAGTTTTACTATCTAAGTTACCGGTAGGTTCATCTGCTAAAAGTATTGCAGGATTATTTACCAATGCTCTAGCAATGGCTACACGTTGAATTTGACCACCACTTAATTCGTTGCTTTTGTGGTGGCTTCTTGTTTCTAAACCAACTTTTTTTAAGGCTTCCATGGCTCTTTCAATTCGCTCTTTTTTGCTTACACCTGCATAAACCAATGGTAATGCTACATTTTCAGCAGCACTTAAACGTGGTAATAAATTAAATTGTTGAAACACAAAACCTATTTCAGAATTACGAACTTCTGCCAAATCATCATCAGGCATTTTACTTACATCTTTACCGTTTAGTATGTATTTGCCACCTGTAGGAGAGTCTAAACAACCCAAAATATTCATTAATGTACTTTTACCGCTACCACTTGGCCCCATTAATGCAACATATTCATTTTTATAAATATCTAGACTTATGCCTTTTAAAACAGGCACAGCCTCTTTAGCCATAAAATAAGCTTTTTGAATATTTTCTAAATGAATAATGCTTTGCATGAAAACGGTTTTTGGTTTGCTAATTTGGTTAAAATAACAGGGCTTATTTTTTTATAACTTTAGGAACCTTAAAAAATACACCATCTGTTAAAGGTGCATTTAACAAAGATTCTTCTCTGGTTGCTGAACCTTCTATAACATCTTCTCTAAGTGCGTTAACAGCATCTCCCATATGTAAAATAGGTGCAACATTTGTTGTGTTTACTGCATTTAATTGCTCTACAAACGAAACCATGTTTTGCAAATCAGTGGTGTATTGTTGCATTTCTTCATCGGTAAAATGCAATCTGGCCAAATGTGCTAACTTTTGTACCAATGCTGTTGTTACTTCCATAAAAACAAAAATAAATGAATGCTAGCAACTATGCTTTGTTTATTTGTAAATCTTATGGTAAGAAATTATAGTGACAGCTGTTTGGTAGCATTGGATATGTTTTTTAGGATGATTGAACGATGGGTTTTGCGTAAGGGATGGAAGTGGTTACCCCGCTGAAGCTTTTGTGCTTGGGTTTTGTGGCGGAGTAAAAACGAACAGCCCGACCTGCCTTTGCAGGTTACGCCCAAAAAACTTATTTAATAACGATTGCAAAAAATAGTATAATTTGGTTACCGCAAAATTAAAAATAGCTTTTTACGTTATGCATTCGGTGGCTTTGCTGGATAATTACTAAATGGCTTGCCTATTTTCTTTTTTGATAGATTTTTATACGATAATCATGGTAACAAACACACTTGGTTCACTAAAGGTGCTGCTTGCAGAAGATAATGAAATTAATAGATTAATTGCTACTACTGTTTTAAATAGATGGGGGTTTATAACCGTTATGGCTGCTGATGGTGCTGAAGCAGTTAAACAATTGAAAGAAAATCATTTTGATTTGGTTTTAATGGATATTCAAATGCCTAAAAAAGATGGAATTGAGGCTACAAAAGACATTAGAGCAATGGACGATGCTGTAAAAAAAAATATTCCCATTAGCTTCATTATTTACTTTCTCTCTTCCCTCCTTTTTATTTTCTTATTCTTTTTTTTTTTTTTTTTTCCTTTCTTTTTTCTTTTTACCTTTTTTTTTTTTCCTCGCTTGTGGGATTTTTCAC
>JBMLQZ010000056.1:0-2430 GCA_049241285.1 Chitinophagaceae bacterium
AGATTCCTGATTTTGTTGGTACTCTTAATGAAAATCTTCCTTTAGCATTTGTTTGAGTAGCAATACTTGTACCTTTAAAACTTACTGTAACCCCTTCTAATGCTACTCCGCTGTCAGTTGATACGGTTCCTGTTAATAAACTTGTATCACGTTGAATAAAAAAATGAAAATTCGATTTTTTTTCAAACGTAGATGTCCGTTTTGTCTTGTTAGCAAAACCAGACATTAAAAAGGCTAGCAACAAAAATGTTGCTAGTAATATTTTCTTGTACGAAGAAAACACTGTTGAGGGGAGATGAATTGCTGTTGATTTGTTAAGGTGGTTCATGGTAATCATAATGAGAGTTGTATTCTTAACTTTTATGATGGAAAATATATAGATACTGAAGAAGCTATAAAGTAAGAGATGATAATTTTTATCAAATACTTTAAAACGTTTATCAGTAGATAAAATTTAATGTTTTGGCTGGTAGACTTTATAAAATCCTAGATACTAATGGTTAGAGTAATGTTAATACAATTAGTTCTTATTGAAGTACAAGCATAGCAACCGTTATCAGTGTTAAAAGTATGCGGTATTTAATCGTCAACTATCCCGTACTATACTGCTAAAAATGTTTGTTTAAAATATCTTTTGATACTCTTAAACGTCTACTTTCACACTCGATTAATTGCAAGAATAAGTCATAATTACATTCATTCAAACATAAATAATTGCTTTGCTAAAATCAGTATTTTCCATGTTATTTTATTATCAAACACTCGAATCAAATTATCTAACAAGTTCTAATAAAAATATATTGTTCATTCGTTTGAATTCCCTAATTAATACCCTTCATTTTTAATTTTCAAAACATGAAAAAAAATATCACATCATTTACAGTTCTTCTGTTTTTTATACTATCTGCAACTTATTTGTCTGCACAAAAAAATGTACAATACATCGTCATTAAAAGCAATACTACAAAGGGTTGTAAGAATTATATTGCATCTATACCTTGGGAAAAAGTAGTAAAGAAGTATCCTGCTATTGATACCAATAATTTTAAAATAATATCAGCTGTTACTAAGAAAGAAATTGTTTATCAGTTAGAATATTTAGGAAATAATGTACCTCAAAATTTATTGCTGCAAGTAGATTTATTGCCTGCTACTGCAGAGAAGTTTTTTATAGTTGCTAAAGCACATTCGAATTTTGAATCAAAAACATATTGCAGATATGTACCTGAAAGAAAAGATGATTTTGCATGGGAGAATGATAAAATAGGATTTCGTATTTATGGTAAAGCATTAGAAGGAACTAAAGAGAATGCCAATGGTATTGATGTGTGGGTGAAAAGAACTACTAAGATGGTGATTAATGATAGATATAAAAGTGGCGATTATCATAACGATCATGGAGATGGTGTAGACTATTATCATGTTGGATTAACTTTAGGAGCAGGTAACTTGGTTCCTTTTATAAATGATTCTTTTTACTTTCCTAAGAACTATCGTACTTGGAAAATATTAGATAATGGACCGTTACGTACTACGTTTGTTTTGCAATACGAAGATTGGAATGTTAATGGTGCAATGGTTGGCATGACTAAAACCATTTCTATTGATGCAGGATCTCAGTTGAGTAAAATAGCTATCAATCTTTCTAGTAAAACAATTGATTCATTGCCGGTTGTAACAGGTATCACTATGAGAGAAGGAAAAGGTGATCATCAATTCAATCAAGCAAAACGAATTATGGCTTATTGGGAGCCAACAGACCCTAAGTTTGGAACAACAGGTGTGGGTTGTATTTTTCTTCAACCTATACAAACCATGAAAATTGCTAAAGAACATTTACTTACCCAGTTCAAAATTAAAACCAATAAATCATTTACTTATTTAAGTGGGGCTGCATGGGATAGAGCAAAAGAAATTACCAATGCACAAGCTTGGTATAATTATTTAGAACAATACAAGCAACAATTAGATATAAAGGTTACTGCAGTGGTTAATTAGTATTAGTAGCTTACTCTTGAATTAGCTCAATTCAAGCTAATATTATTATCTGGTTAAAACAACATGAGCAATCTTATCTTAGTATTTAAGATTGCTCATATTAATCAAGAAAGTACAAGTACATTTTGTAGAAAAAAGCATAAAAAGAATTTGCTTTTTGTGCTTTTTTATTGTATATAACCTACGGTTTCTGTTGCATCTAAAGTAGGATAGTTATATTGCTTTACGTATTCTAAGCCTGGTAAGAATTTATCATTCGTTCTCTGTAATTCTTTCATCAATAAATTGTCTAAACGTTGTTGTAAGGCAGCATAATTTTTATCGTTCACTAAATTTTTTAATTGATAAGGATCTACTACATTATCAAACAAAACCTATGCACCTTTTAAATCTTTAGCATACGTGTATCTTGGTGTTCTAATGCCTCTATAT
>JBMLQZ010000057.1:0-1286 GCA_049241285.1 Chitinophagaceae bacterium
AGTTAGATGGTATTCAAACAGTTGATAGGTTTGATATGGAAGATGCATAAATATTCATAATTGTTACAATTAACCAATTCTGCATTAAACGATTATAGTATTTTTAAAAAAATGTGAAAAAAACGAAAATAAAATGCACACTTCAACAACCATTTATAAAATACCAACACTTACATTTGCCACTCAATAACAAATTATGGTTGATGTAATTCTTGGTTTACAATGGGGTGACGAAGGAAAAGGCAAAATAGTTGACTTTTTTGCTCCCAATTACGATATAGTTGCTCGTTTTCAAGGTGGCCCAAATGCTGGACATACGTTGTATGTAGGCGATAAAAAGGTGGTTTTACACCAAATACCTTCAGGTATATTCCATCAAAATACCACCAATATTATTGGCGGTGGTGTGGTTTTAGACCCGGTAACCCTTAAAAGAGAATGCGATACTGTAGCTTCATTTGGTATTGATGTTCGTAAAAATTTATTTATTTCTGAACGAACCAACATTATTGTTCCTACGCATAGAGCGTTAGATAAAGCTAGTGAACTTCAAAAAGGCGATAGCAAAATTGGTTCTACTTTAAAAGGTATTGGTCCAGCTTACATGGATAAAACTGGTCGTAATGCATTAAGAGTAGGCGATTTGTTAGATAAAAGTTTTACATCTCAATACATAAAACTGCGTTTAAAGCACCAAAAATTATTAGATAATTTTCATTTTATTGAAGATATCTCTACTTGGGAAGATGAGTTTTTTGAAGCCCTTGAATTTTTAAGAACCTTAAACGTTGTAAATGGAGAATATTTCATTAACAAAAAGTTAGACGAAGGTAAAAAAGTATTGGCTGAAGGTGCACAAGGCAGTATGTTAGATATTGATTTTGGTACTTTTCCTTTTGTTACCTCTTCAAATACTATTTCTGCAGGTGTTTGTACAGGTTTGGGTGTTTCTCCTAAAAAAATTAATGAAGTATTAGGTGTTACCAAAGCATATTGTACCAGAGTTGGTAGCGGTCCTTTTCCTACAGAATTATTTGATGCAACAGGAGAAGAATTGCGTAAATTAGGTAGCGAATTTGGTGCTACAACAGGAAGTCCACGCCGTTGTGGTTGGATTGATTTAGTAGCCTTGAAATATACTTGTATGATTAATGGCGTTACTAAAATTATCATGACTAAAGCTGATATTTTAGATAGCTTTGAATCGTTACAAGCTTGCACAGCATACAATATTAACGGCAAACAAACACAAGAAATACCTTTTGCAATATCAAAAGTTAAAATAG
>JBMLQZ010000058.1:0-1824 GCA_049241285.1 Chitinophagaceae bacterium
TTCCGCTATACAAAATACAGTAGTAGCAACTTGTAAAACCCAATGTTCATATACTTTTAAAATGGGCCAAAATTTCTTTCCTACCGATTTAAAGCGTAAGTATTCAATATTATGTGTATGTACCACCATGGGTATTTTACAAAAACATTGAATAAGCCATCCAAGCCAACCTAAATAAGGATGTTCAATAATAATGGTTTCAATATTTTTTTCTTTAATTAAACGCTTTAAACGAAAGAACAAACCCAAATCAAAAAATTTCGATTTTCCTTTTGGCATCCAAGGAAAAACAGTATAGTTTTTAGCTAATGAAATGTCATTATCTTCTGTACCAATTACTGTTAAATCAACCAATTCAGCAAAATACTCATTGAATTGTGCAATAGATTTTTGCCCGCCAGATGAATATGGTAGAATTGCATAAGACACAATAGAAAGCACTCTCTTTTTCATGTGGCTATTGGTAATTTTTAGGTAAAGCTATTACATAAATAAAAGGAGCCAATAAAAAGCCACAAAACTTGTTAGATTTTATGATGGTATTAAAAAATCGAGCCATTACATTTTTAAGTTTACTGCTATAATGTGTATCCCAAAAACCCGGAACAATTAAAGCCTTTCTACCACTAGCGGCAACCATTTGTTTATGAATAGAAAATGGCAATAAGTTTTCGGCCCAAACACCATAATTCATATCGCAGGTGTTGGTATAAATATATCTTTTAGCTGGTGTTATACCTGTTTGTACAAAAGCAGTTACTGCTTTTTCTATATCAGATTTTTCGTAGCCTCTAGTTTTAATGGCTAATTTTTGTACAATACTATCGGTTAATTGTGGCTGTAATTGTTGTATGTATGAGAACCTTTGTTGTAAAAAAATCTTTTCTAATTTATTATTTAAAAGTACATGTTGCAAATTCATTGCAGGATTACGAAAGTTAGCTGTTGTAGAAGAATATACCAGCGTTTTTGGTTGATAACTATCTACTATTTTGTAAAATGTATCTAGTTCATAAATGTGTTCAATTACATTTCTCGATACAA
Organism: Chitinophagaceae bacterium; assembly: GCA_049241285.1. Lineage (GTDB taxonomy): Bacteria > Bacteroidota > Bacteroidia > Chitinophagales > Chitinophagaceae > Parasediminibacterium. Next base: position 1,045 of record JBMLQZ010000058.1, read on the forward strand.
TTATATCACATTCAATATGCAATGTTTGTAGTTGCTCTAAAGTTGTTGCAATATCTCCAACAATATATCTATCAACATCTTTTTGTAATGCTTTGGCTATTTGCAAAGCATTTTGTTTCCATTCTTCTAAAATATCGTTATAAATAACTTCTTTACAACCTATCATTTTAGCTAATAAGTACAAGCTGCCAATTCCAGCACCATAATCCATTATTACAATGTCGGTAACCTTTTTTTTTGTAAGGCTAATGCTATTATACAATAAATGAGCACTTGTTTGAATAGAAAAAAATAGTCTTTTAAAATGGCTGCCTAAAAAGTATTGTTCACCATGTTTTGATAGCCCCAAATCTTTTACAGATAAGGTTTTCATAAGTGCATACAACTTAGTGCACTCATTTTGAATAAGTAAACCTAAGCTATCTGTATGGGGCAAAAATATATCCATGCAATAAAAACGAATATTGGATGTTTATTGAAATAAGATGCTGTTATGTGATTATGATAAAGATTGTTTTTTGTAAGATTTACATTCTAAAAAAGCAAAAAGTAATACCAATAACACCGATACAATTCCAGCATATTTAGAAAGTTGCTCACCTAAACGCACCAAAGAAGGTTCAAACTTAAATTCAATAGTGTGTTTTCCAGCAGGTACAGGCATACCTCTAAGAGCATAGTTTACTTTACAATAATCTACCTTTTTACCATCAACATAAGCATTCCAACCAGCACTGTAATAAATTTCGCTAAACACAGCAAATTGGTTGGTATTAGCAT
>JBMLQZ010000059.1:0-3953 GCA_049241285.1 Chitinophagaceae bacterium
GCTTTTCTTCATTTACAAATGGAAATATTAGACCAACTTTTTCAACTGAGGGTTTGTACAACATTCAATTAGTAGTAAATACAGTTGAAGGTTGTAAAAGTGATACCGTTAATAAAAAATATTTTATATATAATAGACCAACAGCAAAATTTATCTTACCAAAAAATTGTGTTCTTGATGTAAGTAATTTTATAAATACTTCTAGTATAACTAGTAATTCGAACATAATTTTCTATAAATGGGATTTTGGTATAAATAGTCTTTTTAGCGATACTTCAGTTTTACAAAATCCCAGTTATCAATACAATGCAGCCAATACTTATCCAGTAAAGTTAATTGTAAAAACCAATCAAGGTTGTTTAGATTCTATTACCCAAAACTTTACTGTCAATGGTGCTATTCCTACAGCAAAATTGGCTTTTGCAATAAACCCAGTTTGTAGTGGCGATAGTGTTGTTTTACAGAATCAAAGCAATGTAAACTTCGGAAGTATTACCAAGATGGAAATTACTTGGGGCACAACACTTATTGTTGACAATAATCCAATCGCTAATAACAGCTATACTTTTAAGTTTCTAGAATTTGGCAATCCTGCAACCAAAACAGAACCCATTAAAATTAAAGCGTTTAGTGGTATCAATTGCTTTAGTGAAGAAGATACAATTGTAACTTTAAAAGCTCAGCCAAGAGTTCGTTTTTTATTACCAGTAGATTCATTATGCGGAAATAATCTACCAATAAGCTTAAATCAAGGTGTAGAAACTAATGGAACTGTTGGAACGTTTGCTTATGAGGGTAATGGAGTTGTTAAAGTGGGTGCTACTTATCAGTTTTTACCAAAAAATACAAACGTGAATAGTAAAACAATTATTATTTATGAATTTACCACACTTGATGGTTGTTTTGATACTGCTTCACAAGCTGTTCAAATAGTTGATTACCCAATTGTAAATGCTGGACTAAACAAAATTGTAGAAAGCGGTGAAAAGGTATTGCTTCAAGCAAATGCAATAGGAGCAAATCTTCGTTATTTATGGACTCCATCTGCTTTAGTCAACAACCCTACTAGTTTACAACCAATTGTATCAACTAATAAAGACACTGTTTTTTTGCTTACTGCTACCAATACATTTGGCTGCTTTGATACTAGTAGTGTTAAAGTTAGGGTACTACCTCCTGTAATTCCACCAAATGCGTTTAGCCCAAATGGAGATGGAATAAACGATACGTGGCAAATAAAATCGTTAAGTGATTATCCAAGATCTGAGATTTTTATATTCAATAGATATGGACAGCAAGTATATACAAGCATTGGCTACAAAAATCCATGGGATGGAACATATAACCAACATCCTGTACCTGTTGCAACTTATTACTACGTGATTAATTTGAAAAATGGTAAAACACCAATAGTAGGTTGGGTGCAGTTGCTTCGTTAACTAGTTTTAAAGAAATGTCTTGTCTCTTTATTATGTTGTATCTAAATTTTATGAATAAATATTAGTTATTGTAAAAGGAAAATTCTATGATTTATAGAAGATTAAAACTTTTGTTTTTTTAATTGAAAGCTTATTTACAAATTCATAATGAATTATTTATCCATTCAACAATTCATTCGTAAACCAATCTTGTTGTCATATAACTTCCTTTTCTAGGTGGTGATTTACAAGCCACAATAGAAATGCTTGTACTTTTTCATGCTTCATTTTACCACATATGGTGCTGTTGCCAAAATAAGGAGCAGTTGCTAATAGCGATTTTGCATGATTTGGTTCTTTATTTACAAACTCGGTTCAACAAAAAAGGCCATCTCAAAAATTTGAGATAGCCTTATATAACAGTGAAGGTTCATGTTTATCTTAAGAACAACATTTCTCTGTATTTAGGAAGTGTCCATTCTTCATCATCTACCAAATGTTCTAATTTATCAACATGGTAGCGTATAACATCAAAGAATTTGCCTTTAACATCATCGCAATAAGCAATAGCTCTAGCTCTTGTATCTGCAATGTTATTAGCTACTTTTCTAGCTTCTACCATTTCATTTACTTTCTCATAAACGATGTTGATGTGCTCACTCACTTCATTCAAAATTGCTAATTGACTTCTGTAAGTAGTTTCAGGTACACCAACTGCTTTTAAGCTCTCAATATTACCAGCTAATTGAGTTAAATATTTAACAGCTGCAGGAATAATGTGGTTTAATGCTAAATCACCCATTACTCTTGCTTCAATTTGTACTTTTTTCAAGTATTTTTCTAACTCAATTTCATGACGAGCTTCTAATTCACTATGAGAATAGATGTTGTTGTTTTCAAACAATTTCTTAGCCTTTTCAGTCACTAAAGCGTCTAAAGCAACTGGAGTAGTTTTTAAGTTTGGTAAACCACGTCTTTCTGCTTCAGCATGCCATTCTTCGCTATAACCATCACCTTCAAACAACACTTTTTTACTAGAAACAATGTAGTGTTGAATGGTTTGCATAATTGCAATTTCTTTCTTTTCACCTTTTTCAATTAAGCTATCAACCTCTTTTTTAAAGTTTTTCAAGGTTTCAGCCATAATGGTGTTCAAGATAGTCATTGGGTTGGCACAGTTAGCAGTAGAACCAACAGCACGGAACTCAAATTTATTACCCGTAAATGCAAATGGAGAAGTACGGTTTCTATCTGTGTTATCTAATAACAATTCAGGAATGCTACGGTGTAAATCTAATTTTAAAATGGCTTCATCTTGTTCATCAAATTTATCACCTACTCTGCTTTCTACTTCTTCTAATACTTTGTATAAATATTGACCAACGAAAACAGAAATAATAGCTGGAGGAGCCTCGTTTGCACCTAAACGGTGATCGTTAGGAGCAGAAGCGATAGATGCTCTTAAAATATCTGCATAATCATGAACTGCTTTAATAGTATTCACGAAGAATGTTAAGAACATTAAATTGGTTTTTGGCGTTTTACCAGGTGCTAATAAGTTAACACCAGTATCAGTTGCCATACTCCAGTTATTGTGTTTACCACTACCGTTGATGCCAGCAAATGGTTTTTCGTGTAATAAAACTTTTAGTTTATGACGTTTAGCTACACGGTTCATCACATCCATTAATAAAGTGTTGTGGTCAACAGCAATATTAACTTCTTCAAAAATAGGTGCACACTCAAATTGAGCAGGTGCTACTTCATTGTGACGAGTACGTAAAGGAATACCTAGTTTGTAAGATTCGTTTTCAAAATCTCTCATGAAAGCATATACTCTTTCAGGAATTGTACCAAAATAATGGTCCTCTAATTGTTGCCCTTTTGCTGGAGAAGCACCAAATACTGTTCTACCGCTTTGAACTAAGTCTGGTCTAGCATTTGCCAAAGCTTCATCAATAACAAAATACTCTTGTTCCCAACCTAAAGTAGGAACAACTTTCGTTACGTTTTTATCAAAATAATGACAAACATCAACAGCTGATTTATTTAATGCTTCTAAAGCTTTTAATAAAGGAGCTTTATAGTCTAATGATTCACCAGTATATGAAACGAATATAGTTGGAATACAAAGTGTTTTTCCGTGACCAATTTCTATAATAAATGCAGGAGAAGAAGGATCCCAAGCTGTATAACCACGAGCTTCAAAAGTAGAACGAATGCCACCATTAGGAAAAGAAGAGGCATCTGGCTCTTGTTGCACTAATGCAGCACCATCAAATTCTTCAATTGCAGTGCCATCACTTTTTAACGTAAAAAAGCTATCATGTTTTTCAGCAGTAGTACCAGTAAGTGGTTGAAACCAGTGTGTAAAGTGTGTTACCCCTTTACTTTCTGCCCAAGCTCTTAATCCGTTGGCAATTTGACCAGCATTTGCTCTATCAATTTTTTTACCGCCTTTAATGCTACCTACTAAACTTTTGTAAGCATCATCGCTTAAATATTCTCTTGCTGTTTTTAGCGTAAAAACACTTT
>JBMLQZ010000060.1:0-4775 GCA_049241285.1 Chitinophagaceae bacterium
ACCAATGGCAGGTACTGTGTGAGAACCGTTGGTTATTCCTTTTTCTAAAAACTGGTACAACTTAGCACTTACATCTTCACCAATATTTTGTTGTGCTTCTTCAGTGCTACCACCAATATGTGGGGTTAAAATAACATTCGGTAAGCCTTGTAATGGAGTGGTAAATTGATCTCCATTTTTTTCAGGCTCCCATGGAAAAACATCAATAGCTGCACCACCTAAATGCCCATCTTTTAAATATTTAGCCAAACTATCTAAATCAACTACTTCTCCTCTTGCATAGTTAATTAAAATGGAACCTTTTTTGAAATATTTAAGGTTTGATTTGTTAATTAAGTTTTTGGTTTGTGCCGTTTCTGGTACATGTAAAGAAACAATATCTGCCTTGCCTAACAACTCTTTTAAATTTTTAGCTGCAATGGCATTACCTAATGGAAGTTTCGTTTCACTATCATAAAATAGCACTTTCATGCCTATACTTTCAGCAATAACACTTACTTGAGAGCCAATATTTCCATAACCTACAATACCTAAAGTTTTGCCACGCATTTCATAACTACCTTTCGCTTCTTTCATCCAAATGCCTTTGTGTGCAGCAGTATTTTTATCAGGTATTCTTCTAATAAGCATAATAGCCAAACCAATTACCAATTCAGCCACACTTCTGGTATTACTATAAGGCGCATTGAAAACCGTAACCCCCATTTTGGTAGCTGCTTTTAAGTTTACTTGATTTACCCCTATACAAAAACAACCAATTGCTTGTAATTTGGTAGCCGCTTGTAAAACCTTTTCAGTGATTTGTGTTTTAGAACGAATACCTAAAAGATGAACATCTTTAACCGCTTTCATTAACTCTTCTTCACTTAACGCACCATTTAATTTGGTAACATTGGTGTAGCCATTTTGCTTAAAGTATTGAACGGCCTTATCACTTATATTTTCCAAAAAAAGAATATTAATTTTTTCTTTTGGATAACTTGTTAATTGTTCTTTGCTCATGGCGGCGAATTTAGTTGATATTTTATAAACAGTTAAATGCTTGTATTGCTAAATGTATAAATTCGAAAATCTATAAAAAACCAACCATTATTTTAAGCCTGTACAATTGTTTTGTATAAATGGCTTTTTTATTAGAAATTCTTAATTACAAAAAGGTTATCCCCTTTTTTGGAATAGTAGTTTTGATTAAACCATAGTTTTCCACTAAGGTTGTAGCCCATATGATGGAAACTTATATTTGCCAGCATACAGTTTAAAACTTTAAAATGCTGCAACGAATGATATTTCCTATTCTTACATATCTTTTAATGGCTTGTGGAGCTGGCGACAATCAACATTCAAAAAATACATCAAACAATCATTTTAAGCCAACCCCTTTAAATGAAAAAGAAAAAGAATACTATGTTAATGCTATTACACCATTGTACCAATCAATTTTAGGACAACGTGGATTTAGTGGTGGATTTTTAGCAGCAAAAAATGGAGAAATTGTTTTTGAAGATTATAAAGGCTTTGCAAATTATAGCACCAAAGAACCCATTACTGCTAACACACCTATTCATCTTGCTTCAATTTCAAAAACATTTACAGCAATGATTATTTTGAGGTTGATGGAACAAGGAAGATTGAATTTAGAAGACAATGTTCAACGATATTTACCCACTTTTCCTTATGAAAACATTACCATAAAAAATCTATTAACACATAGAAGTGGCTTGCCAAACTATGTGTATTTTATGGAAACAAAAACCATTTACGACATTGTAAAAAGAAGAAATAAAAAAGGTCGTATTATTGGAACTAGAAGAATAGCTAGGGGTAAAATAAATGGCTTTAAAGGGTTAGCAACTAATCTTGATGTATTACAATGGATGATAGATAAAAAGCCACCAATTGAAGCTTACCCAGATAGAAATTTTAAATATTGCAACACCAACTATGTGCTTTTAGCGTTAATTGCAGAAAGAGCTAGTGGCGTTCCTTTTCCTGATTATGCAAGAGACAGTGTTTTTACACCATTAGGTATGCAAAATAGTTTTGTGTTTAGTATGAAAGATACTGCTAACTACTTACCTTCTTATCAATACAACAATGTACCTTATAAAATACAAACTTTTGATTGTGTATTTGGTGATAAGAATGTATACAGTACTGTGAGAGATTTACTATTGTGGGATAAAGCTTTGTATACAGGAACTTTTGTATCAAAAGCTACTTTAGAACAAGCATTTATAGGTTACAGTAATGAACGAAGAGGAACCCATAATTATGGTTTAGGTTGGCGATTATTAATACAACCAGAAGAAACCATTGTATATCATAATGGATGGTGGCATGGTAACAATACGGTTTTTACCCGTTTAATTAAAGACACAGCAACCATTATTGTTTTAGGCAATAAGTATAACAGAAATATTTATGCAACCAGAAAAATTAATGCTGTATTTACAGGAAGTGCAGATACCACAAAAATGATAGAATAGGCTAGTAATTGATATGTTTTTTATTAAGGTTTACAGAATTTGTTTTTCCTGATCAGTTAACAGAATACATACTTTAATCTATCAATGTATTCTTAATGTAAGCTCTATTAATGTTCTCTTTGAATAAGAAATAATGCCAACTCTTTTAAAGCTTGTTTACGAGTAGCTGTTACGGCAATATCTTCTAAATGTTGCAAGGCCGTTTGTAAGTATTTTTCTTTGAGTTCATTGGCCCAAGCATCTACATTGCACTCTTTAAATATGTCCAACATTTGCTCTACCTTATCTGTAGGATTATTTTGAATGAGCTGCTCTATTCTATTTTTTTGAGAAGGATTGGCTATCTCTAAAGCATGAATTAATAAGAAGGTTTTTTTGTTTTGACGAATATCACCACCAACATCTTTTCCAAATTTTTGTGGATCGCCAAAAGCATCTAAATAGTCGTCTTGAATTTGAAATGCAATACCAAGATTTAAACCAAATTGATAAATATGATTGCAATTGCCTTCACTTGCACCACCTAAAATAGCACCTAATTGTAAACTTGCTGCTAACAAAACAGATGTTTTTAAACGAATCATATTAATGTATGCAGATAATTCTACTGAAGTTTGTTGTTCAAAATCCATGTCTAATTGCTGGCCTTCACAAACTTCTCTTGCTGTTTTATTAAATAAAGAAAGTACTTGATGTAAATGTGTTGATTGTATTTTGTTGATATAGTCGTAAGCTCTAATTAACATTACATCGCCACAAAGTAATGCTACATTGGTGTTGTATTTTGTGTGTACCGTTTCCATACCTCTACGTAAAGGTGCAGCATCCATAATATCATCATGCACTAAAGTGAAATTATGGAACAATTCTATAGCTGTGGCAACAGAATATGCATCTGGATGAATATCTCCAAACAATTCATTACCCATTAAACACATTACAGGCCTTACTCTTTTACCACCAATACTTAAAAAATAATCACCTGGTTCGTATAAACTTGCAGGACTGCTAGGAAAATGTGCTACGTTAAAATGTTGAGCAAAATCTTGTACTAATTCTTTAAAACTGTGCATAGCACAAACGTAATTATAAAAGCTGAAAAGCGTATAGTAGTACCGTATTTTTTGTAGTATGTTGATTAAAGTTGCTACAGTTGCAGTGTGCGACGCCTATGCAGTTGATTAGTGAACCTTTGTTGACCAACAAAAAAATCTTCTTTTATGTATTCTTTATTCAACAATAGTTATTTGCTGTTCTTGTAGTATTGGTTTATTATGAAATCGAAGGATGATATTGGCTGTAACAACCACATCTTTTTGGCAATAATTTACAATACGTTGCAGATTTTTTTCTTGATAATATACTTGTTGCACCATGCTTCCATCAATATCAGATTTTGAGGTAGGAATATCTAAAACATGGGCTAATAAATTGAGAGAAGTATAATTTTTATAATCGCCAAACTTCCACCAGCTAAGCGTATCGAACATTTTTACATCCCATGGTCGTGTATCTTGTAGCTGCATGTAATTGGGCAAAGGCAAGTGGTTAATTAAAAATCTTCGACCAACAAAGGGTATATCAAACTCTTTAATATTATGACCTGCAAATTGAAAATGCGGAAAATGATGTTGCATTTTATTACATAACGAAGTAAAGTTTGATAAGATTGCTTTTTCATCATGACCATAAATACTCTTAATTTTTAAGCATCTATTTTTATGCTCATCTTCGTAAAAAAAAGCGGTAGAAATGCAAATAATTTTTCCGAACTCTGCCATAATTCCGGCACGTTGTTGATAGGCAATTTCTGGTGTTACATTTTCTGGCACGGTTTTAGAAATTTTCTCTAACCAGAGTTTTTTCCATGTATCATTTAGCAAACTAAAGTCAGCAACTTGTGGTACAGTTTCAATATCAATTATTAATAAATTGGTTAGCATAATCAACAATTATAAAGTAGTTCACTCTAAAAATTAAGAATATATGAGTTACACACCTAATGCTTCAGCACAGCAAGAAAGTCCAAAAGACAATAGAAAACTAATCTACGGAATTTTAACCGTTTTGTTATTAGGAACTTGGGGTTACATTATTTATGATAAAAGTCAAACCAAGGAAACCATTGTTAGAAAAGACACACAAATTTTAGATATTACAAATGCTAAAGATTCTATTCAATTAGCATTTAACGATGCTAGTGCTAAATTAGATTCATTAGCAGGAACCAATACTCAATTACAAGGAGATTTAGCCGTAAAGAATGAAGAAATAATTAAGTTAAAAGGC
>JBMLQZ010000061.1:0-1107 GCA_049241285.1 Chitinophagaceae bacterium
CATGTTCAGGTTTGCAGCCACCGATGCCACATAAAAATAAATACCAACCTATTCCTGTAGCAATTACGCCAAAATCTTTGCTTTGAGCCTCTGCACATTCACGTATGCAACCGCTTACGCCACCTTTAAGTTTATGTGGAGAGCGTAAACCTTTATATCGTTCTTCAATTTGTATTGCAAAGCTTACACTATCATGTAATCCAAACCTACACCAAGTGCTACCTACACAGCTTTTTACCGTACGTAATGATTTGCCATATGCGTGTCCGCTTTCGAAACCTGCTGCAATTAATTCTTCCCAAATTTTTGGTAAATCATTTACATGTGCACCAAATAAATCGATACGTTGACCACCCGTTATTTTGGTATAGAGTTGGTATTTTTTAGCAACTTGACCTATTACGATTAATTTATCTGGTGTAATTTCTCCACCTGGAATACGTGGTACTACTGAATAAGAGCCACCTTTTTGTATGTTGGCTAAAAAGCGGTCATTGCTATCTTGTGCAGTTGCATTGCCTTTTGCTAAAATATTTTCGTTCCATAAGCTTGCTAAAATTGAAGAGACTAATGGTTTACAAATTTCGCAGCCATCGCCTGTTCCAAAAGTATCTAAAACATTGTCGTAAGATTTTATTTGGTTCATTTTAACTAAATCAAATAACTCTTGCCTTGTGTAGCTAAAATGTTCACAGATATTGTTGCGTACATATTTTCCTTCTGATTGAAGTGTATGTAGCAATAAATCTTTAACCATTGGAATACAACCTCCACAGCCAGTACCAGCTTTGGTACATTTTTTTACGGAATCAATAGTTTCGCAACCACTGTTGGTTACGGCGTTACAAATGACTTCTTTACTTACACCTTCACAACTACAAACAATGGCTTCGTTTGGTAAGCTTAATACACCATTACTAGCAGCTTCACTTCCTCCTCTGCTGCCAATTATTAATTCTTCCGGATTTTGTGGTAACAACATTTTGTTTTTACAAGTTTGTAAAAGCATGTTGTACGATTCGGCTTCTCCTACTAAAATGCCACCCAATAAATGTTGACCATCTTTAGAAACATTTATACGTTTATAGATGCCTTTCATTTTATCTT
>JBMLQZ010000061.1:1117-6145 GCA_049241285.1 Chitinophagaceae bacterium
TTGAAGTAGATTCTGTTTGAATAAATGGATCACCAAAACTAGCAACGTCAACACCAATTAATTTTAGTTTAGTACTCATGTCAAAACCTGTAAATGTTGCTTCATGCTTATTTTCTACTAGGTTTTTTGCCACTACTTCGGCCATTTCATAGCCTGGTGCAACTAATCCATAAATCATTCCATTATGTAAAGCACATTCTCCTATAGCGTATATATTTTGAATAGAAGTTTCTAAATAATTATTCACTACAATACCGCCTCTATTGCCAATTGCTATGCCTGCATTTTTTGCTAATTCATCTCTTGGTTTAATACCTGCAGAAATTACAAGCATATCAACATCTATATGCGTATCATCTGAAAACTGCATGCCATTGATGGCATCATTACCTGTGATTGCACTCGTATTTTTACTGGTACAAATTTTTAATCCTAATGTTTCCAGTTTATTTTTTAAAATGTTTGATCCTGCTTCATCAATTTGGCGAGGCATTAATCTAGGAGCAAATTCAATTACTGTAGTGTCATTAATTCCAAGATCTAACATTGCTTTAGCTGCTTCTAATCCTAATAAACCCCCACCAATTACAGCACCCTTCTTTGCTTTCTTAGCATAGGTTTGCATTAATTCTAAATCTTCTATTGTTCTATAAATAAACACACCTTCTTTTTCAACACCAGGAATTGGAGGAACAAAAGCAGCAGAACCAGTAGCAAGCATTAACACATCATAATTTTCTTCTAAGCCATTATGTGCTTTAACAGTTTTAGTAACGGTATTGATTGATTGAACAGGGTTAGCTAAGTGAAGTGTAATATTATTATCGTGATACCAATTCAAAGGAGCCATGCTTAAATCATCGGCTGTTTTTCCTGCAAAAAATTCTGACAAGTGCACCCGATCATATGCTGGTCTAATTTCTTCGCCGAAAACAACTATGTTAAATTGATTTGGTTGTGCCTTTGCAACAAGCTTTTCACAAAATTTGTAGCCAACCATTCCATTACCAATTACAACAATTTTCATACTGAGGTGATTTAAGTGTTAAGGATTCGGATAAACCTAGTTCAGTTTACAAATTATAAAATAATACATTTAATTAGAATGAAATTGATTTTGCTAAAAAATCAATTATTTTATGATTTGTGTCATAAAAATAGTAGTTATTGTTAAAAAATAATCAATTAGTAAAAAATATAAACACATTTAATATAATCATATACATTATTTATTATCATTTAATCTATAGGATAAATCAAATTTTTTGATTGAAAAGCCTATTATTAATCATAGAATTCAATAAAATAGGCTAATATGCATAAAATAGTTCATCTTCATTTAAACATATTATAAAAAGTTATCTATAAACATATAATTAATCATAATGTGTTATTTCGGAAGCTCTAAATCATTTTTTTTATTTTTCTAAAAAATACATTTAATATTGAATATGAAGAACGCTAGACATGCTTGTGATTTACAGAGTTGTGTATTTTGTAAACTTTGTTTACCTGAGTGGTTACCAGCAATTGACTTTAATAGAAAAACAGTAGAATTTAAAAAGGGAGAGGTGATTTTTTCTGAAGGAGATGAGGTTAAGGGTATGTATTTTGTTTTTAATGGCTTAGTAAAAGTGCACAAAAAATGGGGTGAAGAAAAAGAGTTGATTCTGCGTTTTGCACATAAAGGAGATATTTTTGGACATAGAGGTTTGGGAAATAATGCTGTTTATCCAATTTCTGCTACAGCTTTAGAACCTGTTACTGCTTGTTTTATTGAGCTTGATTTTTTTAAAGCCTCACTTAAGGTAAACCATGAATATGCTTTACAACTTACTATGTTTCTTGCAGATGAATTAATGGAATCTGAAAAAAATATGCGAAACCTTGCACATATGAATGTGAAAGGAAGAGTAGCGAATGCTTTAATAAAACTTGCCAATAAATTTGGTTTAGACGAAAAAGGTCAAATTAATGTACAACTTTCTAGACAAGATATTGCATCGTACACAGGTACTACTTATGAAACAGTATTTAGGGTGATGTCTGATTTTAATGAAACAAATTTAATTAATACAGATGGCAGAGAAATTACAATTCTTGACTTGAATGGTTTATTAGAATTTACGAATAAAGATTAATTAATTTCTCATCATTAATCTGCTATTCTAGGCGGCTATAAAAAAATGCAAACCATAGAACAATTAAAAAAAGGCTTACTACTTGGGTCAACTCGTATTAAAATTGCTGAGCAACTAACCCATTTTCCAGATAAACTATTTGATTTAGCGGATACACTAGAAATTTTAGATTTATCGAATAATTTATTGAGCGAATTGCCAGATAGTTTTTCTCAGTTAAAAAAATTAAAAATTCTTTTTTTATCGAATAATTTATTCACTGAATTTCCAGCAGTTTTGGGAAGTTGTGCATCTTTAGAGATGATTGGATTTAAGTCGAATCAAATACAAAAAATTCATGAGCAATCTTTCCCTAAAAAAACAAAGTGGCTAATTTTAACGAATAATCAAATTAAAGAATTACCTGCTTCTATTGGCAACTGTAAGTACTTGCAAAAATTAATGTTAGCGGGTAATCAGTTAACTAATTTACCCAAAACCTTACAAGCATGTGTTCATTTACAATTGCTTCGTATTTCTGCAAATAAACTTACTACTTTTCCTCATTCGTTATTGTACTTACCCAATTTGGCTTGGTTAGCTTTTGCTGGTAATCCTTTTTGCTATTTACCTAATACACTACCCAATATTTTAACTGTTAATTGGAATGAACTTAACATTTTAGAAGAATTGGGTCAAGGTGCATCTGGCGTAATTTCAAAAGCAATGTATAAAAGTGATGCATTTGCCAAGCCCGTTGCAGTAAAATTATTTAAGGGCGAGGTAACAAGCGATGGATTGCCAGCAGATGAAATGCTTGCATGTGTTTTAGCAGGTGAACATGAAAATTTAGTAAAGATTTTAGGAAAAATTTCCCATCATCCTGAAGAAAAGCAGGGGTTAGTAATGCAACTGATAGATGATGATTATACCAATTTATCTGGGCCACCAAGCTTTGAAACCTGTACAAGAGATGTGTTTACAAACCATCAATCTTTTTCTATTACATCTATAATAACCATCATTCAACCTATTGCAGCTATTGCTTTTCAGTTACATAAAAAAGGAATTATGCATGGCGATTTGTATGCACACAATATTTTAATTAATCCAGATTGTACACCTTTATTTGGAGATTTTGGTGCTGCTAGTTTATATGATACCAATAATATTAAAGTGGCTGCATTATTAGAAAGAATAGAAGTGAAGGCTTTTGGTTGTTTAATAGATGATTTGTTGCAGCAAGTAATGAATACACAAATCAGTTCTCATGCTTTTACATTGCTATGTACACTTAGAGACGATTGTATGTTGGCTGATATTTCTTCTAGACCCAATTTTGAAAGAATTCTTTTGTATTTGAAGGAGAATTTTTCTAATGAAAATAATGATAATTAGTTGTTGATGCTAGATGTGTATTATTCATCAACATCAACAACTATAACATTTAAACCCATTCTTTTCTAATTGCAAAATCACCAAAAGTTTCGCCAGCATTTCTTTCGGCACTAAACTGTTGAAAGAGTGTATCTAATTCATCTAAAATAGCCACTTCGTTAAGCGATTCTTTGTATTTTTTATTCAATCTAAAGCCTTCTCTATCACCTCCTAAATGTAAATTATACTTTCCTGCTGCTGTACCAATTAAACCAATTTCAGATGCAGATGAACGTCCACATCCGTTAGGACAACCAGTCATTCTAATAATAATGTCTTCTTTTTCTAGTTGGTATTTTTGTGTAAGTACTTCAATTTTAGAAATGAGAGATGGTAAGTAACGTTGAGCTTCTGCCAGGGCTAAAGGACAAGTTGGTAAAGCAACACAAGCCATAGAGTTTAAACGAATAGCAGAAGTTGCCAATTGATTTTCAGTAATACCATATTGATGTAAAATGCTTTCAATATAGTTTTTGTCGGCGGTTTTAATATCACTAATAATCAAGTTTTGATTACTGGTAAATCTAAAGTTTACTTTGTTGGTTTCTGCAATAGCTAATAGTGCAGATTTAAGGGGATAATTGTTCTCATCAGTTACTCGTCCGTTTTCAACAAATAACGTGTAATGCCAATTACCATAATCATCTTCAACCCAACCAAAAGCATCTTTTCGTTCAGTAAAAACAAATGGTTTAGGAGCAGCTAGCGTAAATCCACATCTTTTTTCTAATTCTTTAGTAAAGGCTTCTACACCCATGGTATCGAGTGTATATTTTAAACGAGCTCTTTTTCTATCGCTTCTGTTTCCAAAGTCTCTTTGTACAGTTAATACTTCATAAACGGCTTTCAAGGTTTTTTCCTCAGTATCAGTGAAACCAATAATTGTAGCCATTCTAGGATATGTATTAGGATTACCATGTGTGGCAGACAAGCCACCACCAACAGCTATGTTAAATCCTTTCAATTGATTGTTATCTATAATAGCTATTAAACCTAAGTCGTTGGTTAAAACATCTACTTCGTTATTTGGAGGAATGGCAATGCCAATTTTAAATTTTCTGGGTAAATATTTATCCTCATACAAAGGGTCAATTTCTACACGTTCTTCCAGCTTTTCTTCATCTAACCAAATTTCATAGAATGCTCTTGTTTTAGGTAGCAATAAACTGCTGATTTTATTTGCGTAAGTATGAATTTGAGCATGTAAAGGAGATTGATTAGGGTGAGAAGCACATGCAACATTTCTATTAACATCTCCACAAGCAGCAATAGAGTCTAATGCAACTTTATTAAAATCTTGTAATGTTGGTTTGATATTATTTTTTAAAATGCCATGCAATTGAATTGTTTGCCTAGTGGTAATTTTAATAACACCTGTAGCATAGCTACCTGCAATATGATGAGCGGCTACCCATTGCTTGGCTGTCATTAAACCACCAGGAATACGCAAACGCAGCATAAAAGAATATAG
>JBMLQZ010000062.1:0-1095 GCA_049241285.1 Chitinophagaceae bacterium
AATAAAAGTGTAAAATCACCATTATTATTGCCCTCAAAATCGGTACTACCAACATCTACTAGAACAACTGCATTCGCATTTTCTTCAACCACTGGAGAATTTACCGAAAAATCTTTAGCACTTATTTTTTCTAACTTATTTATTGCCTTAAGTTGTGCATTAGTTACATTTACTTTTACAAACAGAATTGATAATAACAAAAGCGTTAATCTCATAAATTGTGCAGTTTGGTACTTATATACTTTGATAATCAAATATATATACATCATTCATAAAATCAAATTTTTTTGAATATAAAAGAATCAACAAAATACATCAAAGAAAAATCTTTGGTATATGGTTTCGATTATTGCGGAATTGCTAAAGCAATGCCATTAGATGAAGATGCTTTTAAACTTGAAAAATGGTTGAAAAATGGTATGCATGCGAATATGCACTATATGGAAAACCATTTTGATTTAAGAATTAATCCTTCTAAACTTTTACCAGGTGCAAAATCGGTTGTAACATTTCTGAAAAATTATTTTCCTAGTCAAACACAAGCAGTTGATGCACCGAAAATAGCTACCTATGCATTTGGCAAAGATTATCATGAAGTAATACGATTACAATTACAACAGTTATTAGCAGACATACGATTAAACATTGGTGATGTTGGAGGAAGAGGGTTTGTAGATTCTGCTCCTGTTTTAGAAAGAAGTTGGGCTGTAAAATCTGGTTTAGGTTGGGTGGGTAAAAACGGAAACCTAATTACCAAACAACAAGGTTCTTTCTTTTTTATTGCTACTTTAATCATTGATATTCCACTTGAATATGATGATGCTTTTGCAAAAGATTTTTGTGGCAGTTGCACCAAATGTATTGATGCTTGCCCAACAGATGCAATTTTACCAGATAAAGTAATTGACGGTAGTAAATGTATTAGCTATTTTACCATTGAATTAAAAGAACACTTGATTGATACAAACATGCAAGGAAAGTTTGACAATTGGATGTTTGGTTGCGATACTTGCCAAAACGTTTGCCCATGGAATAGATTTAGTAAACCACATACAGAAACAGCTTTTACACCTATTCCAGAAATATTATCATACT
>JBMLQZ010000062.1:1105-1587 GCA_049241285.1 Chitinophagaceae bacterium
AACAAGATTGGGAAATGTTAACAGAAGAAAGTTTCAAAAAAATCTTCAAACATTCACCATTAAAACGCAGTAAATATGCAGGTATCAGAAGAAATTTACAATTCATTTCAAATACCTAAAAAAGGCGATAGCAGCTTATGATTACGTTTAATGCAATGATTGAAAAATATGAATCGAATGCTGAAAAAACAGGTTGGACGTTTATTCAAATTAACCAATCATTAGCCGTTCAATTACATAACAGTTCTAGAAAAAGTTTTAGGATAAAAGGCACCATAAATTCTATTCAATTTGCAGGTGTAGCTTTAGTACCAATTGGCAATGGTGATTATATTTTACCATTAAACGCAACTTTAAGAAAAAGCTTAAAAATAAGAAAAGGCGATGTTGTAAATGTTACTTTAGAAATATACACAAAACCCTATGAAATTGATACCGATTTTATGAATTGTTTACAAGATGATGCAATAGCATATACTTTT
>JBMLQZ010000063.1:0-4919 GCA_049241285.1 Chitinophagaceae bacterium
ACACCAAGTGGAACAGCGTGTACGATCAATACGTTTACCTTAAATGTAACGATAATTCCTGTGGTTGCCCCTATTTCTACACTTCCTACCACACCAATTAATGCTTGTGTAGGTTCTACAGTTTTGTTGAATGCAGGAGCCAATGATCCTTCTATTAGTTATGAATGGAATACAGGAGAAACAACCAATTCAATTAATGTTACACAGCCAGGATTATATGAAGTAACAACTAAAAATGGATGTTCATCTATCAATCGTTCTGTTTCTGTGCAATTTGTTGCAGCACCGATAGTGAATTTACCTACAGTAGTTGAGGCTTGTATTGGAAGCAGTGTAAATCTCGATCCTGGAACAGTTGTAAATGGAACAACTTATACTTGGAGTAATGGTGCAACAACGCCAAGTATTTCTCTTACTGCTGCTGGTACTTACACACTTAGAGCAGAAAATGCTTGTTCAGTAGTTGAAAAGTCAACAACAGTAACTTTCTCAAATCCTATTGTTATGAATTTGCCTCCAACGACAACGATTTGTTCAAATTCAAATGCAACAATCAGTGCAGGCAATCAATCAGTTGGTACAACATATTTATGGAATACTGGTGCAACAACTGCATCTATAACTACCAATATTCCTAATCTTTATACAGTTACGGCTACTAATGTTTGTGGTTCTGTTAGTGCTAGTACCAATTTAGTTGTCAATCCAATTCCAATCGTAGTCTTACCAGCTTCAATTACTGAATGTTATAGTTATTCAGTTTTATTAGATGCTGGTAATGTAGGAGCAACCTATTTGTGGAGTAATGGTGCAACATCACAATCAATCACCGTTAATAACTCAGGTAATTATACAGTAACAGTAACGAACGGACAGAATTGTAGTGTTACTTCAAACCCTGTAAATGTAAATTTTGTATCATTACCACAACCAACGTTGCCTGCAACAACTATTGCTTGTGCAAATACAACAATAACATTAGATGCAGGAGTGGTAGGTGTAAATTATTTATGGAGTAATAGTGCAACAACAAAAACAATTAATGTAACTAATGCAGGTAATTATACTGTAACAGTTTCTAATGCAGTTTGTACTTCAGGTATTAGTGCAACCACAGCAGTACAAATTTTACCACAATTAACTGCACCAAATATAACTGTAGTAAGAGATTCAGTTTGTAGTGGTAATTCAATTAATTTATCTGTTAATCCTACTCAAGCAGGTGTAAATTATGCTTGGTCTGTTAGCGGTAATCCTGCAATAATTGGAACAGGTAATTCCATTAATATACCATCAGTCAATCAAACAACTACTTATGTAGTAACAGCGGTGAATTCAGCTTTAAATTGTGGAACGTTATCTGCAAATAAAGTTATTACAGTGGTGCCACAATTGGCTACACCAATTGTTAGTACAACAAATAATACTGGTGTAAGCGTTACTTTCCAATGGAATGCAGTGCCTAATGCAACTGGGTATTTAATTAGTACTGATAATGGAGTTACATTCCGTTCTCCAACAAATGGTTCAAATGCACTTTCTGAAACTATTAATGGCTTGTTACCATTACAAACTATTAATTTCTCAGTACAGGCAATAGGAATCTTTGTATGTCAGCCAAGTAATGTAGCATCAATAACTGCTACAACCATTAACCCAATTGGTAACTTGTTATATGTTCCAAATTCATTTACTCCTAATAATGATGGTGTGAATGATGTGTTCACTGTATATGGTAATACCATTCAATCTATAAGACTTCGTATCTATAATCAATTAGGTCAAGAAATTGCTTTAGTAACAGATAGATTAAGAGGTTGGGATGGAAATCATAAAGGAACGAAACAACCTGTTGGCGTGTACGTATACTTTGTTGAAGCTGTTTTAACTGATGGAAGTACTCAAGTTAAAAAAGGAACATTTACATTATTAAGATAAAAACCATTAGGTACTCAATATGAGGAAACTTTACATAATTATTGTACTATTATTGGGTTTTATTGCTCCTAGAGCAATGGCTCAAATAGATCCGCATTTTACCCAGTATTATGCTTTTCCATTGTATTTGAATCCTGCTTTAACAGGTGTTATAGATGGTCAGTATCGTGTAGCTGGTAATTTTAGAAACCAATGGGCATCAATAGCTACGCCTATTTCATCTAAGGGCTTAACAGCAGATATGCCTATTGGCAAAGGCTTTGGAGTGGGTTTAATGGTAATGAATCAAACTGCAGGTGATGGTGGTTATTTTTATAATAATGTAACCGCATCTGTTTCTTATCAAATTCAACTTGCTGAACATCAAATATTAGCAGCTGGCTTTCAGGCTGGATTTATTAATAGAGGTATCAATCAATCTAAACTACAATTTGGAAATCAATTCAATCCTATCTTAGGATTCGATCCTACATTGCCTACTAATGAAGCCTTTAGTAATGCTACAACTTTTGCATTAGATGTGAATGCAGGTTTAATGTATTACGATCGTTCACCTTCAAAAAATATTAATCCATTTTTAGGTGTAAGTGTATTTCACCCTAATAAACCAAAAGATAAATTTCTTGCAGCTACTACAAGTTATGTTCCTATGCGTTTAACCATGCATGGTGGATTAAAATTAAAGCTCTCTGATGCTATTGATCTTACACCACATGCTATTTACATAAAACAAGGTACAGCATCTGAATATGCAGGCGGATTAAATGTTAATTATAGTCTTGATACGTATAAAGATTTTATTGTTGGTGCTACTTATCGTTATAAAGATGCTGTTGCACCTAATATTGGTATACACATTAATGGGTTAATCATTGGGTTAAGTTATGATGTGAACGTTTCAAATTTAAATGCTGCAACTTCTTCAAGAGGTGGTTTCGAATTATCCATGAGTTTTATTGGTCGTAATAAAATTGCAGAACCCAAATTCATATGTCCAAGATTATAACATATAATCCATTTCGTTTTTTCAAACAAGCTTCAATATATTTTACTGTATGTTGTTGTTTATTTGCTGTATCGGTAGTTGCACAAAGTCGCTCTAGCTATAAGCGAAAAGCAGATGCATTGTTTAAAGAACAAAATTATTATGCAGCTGCTCAATTGTATAATATTGCATTAACAGGAAATTTTCCTAGTGGATATAATTTGCCCTATCAGCCTTCACGTAAAGGAAGCGGTAAAAAAGCCAAAGGAAAAGATGCTATTTATTTAACGTATCAATTAGCACAGAGTTATCGATTATACAAGTATTATGATTTAGCAGATACTTTTTATAGTCAATATTTATCCCTAACAAAAACGCCTGATTCACTAACTAGGTTGTGGTATGGTGAAACATTAAGAGCTAATAATAAGCCCGAAGATGCTATTATACAGCTTAACCAATTTATTACAGAACATGCAACAGACGATGCATATACACAGCTTGCAAAGTTTGAATTGGCAAATGCCTATTTTAATATCAATCAAAGAAATTTACCAGTTTTGTTTGCTATCTCTAAACTAAACTTTGGAAATAGCAAAGGATCAACTTATGCATTAGAAAAACTTAATGACACCACATTTTATTATTCTCAATCAACAGTAGATAGTAGTAATAAAAAAGACATAACATATCCTTCAAAATTATATACTACCAATCTCTCAGATCCTACAGCTCATACACTTTCTATTGCAGGAATGCAATATGATAAAGCTTCATCTCATGTAACCAAAGATGGACTTACTATGTATTTTACTGCTTGGAAAGAAACATATGTTGCTGCCAAAAATAGTTATGCCATTTATTTTACACAGCGTTCTCATATCGATTCTAATTGGTCTACACCAGTTAAATTGAGTGATGTGGTAAATGTTCCTGGCTTTAATGCAAAGCAACCATTTGTTACTGCTGATAATAGATTTTTATTATTCTCTTCAAACAGAATGGGCGGTAAAGGAAATTATGATATTTGGATAGCTCCTTTGGTAAATTACCAAGCAGTAGGTTCTGCTATAAATGCAGGAGACAGTATTAACACAACAGGCGATGAAATCACACCGTTTTATTTTAATCAAACAGAAGAATTGTATTATAGTACCAACGGTAAAATTGGAATGGGTGGATTAGATATTGTAAAAAGCAAAGGTTCTGTAGAAAAAAATACGTGGACAAGTTCTGTAAATTTAGGTGCATCATTAAACTCTGTAAGAGATGATGCGTATTATAAAAAATATAGTGAATCCATTGGTGATACATCTTATTTTAGTTCTGATAGAGATGCTATTTGTTGTTTAGAAATATTCCAATCTATTTCATTAAAGCCAACTGTTGAATTAGTTGTTGATACAACTACTAAAATAGATACACCGATAGTTTCATTTGACAGTGCAGCCTTTATACCAAATGTAAAAGATGCCTTACGTAAGCATTTACTGGATTCAATTAATTCAGCTTCGCTAACAAGAACAGAGGTGAAGTTTGATTTTGCAAAATCAGCAATTAGAGAAAGCGAAAAATCATCACTAGATACCATTATTCAAATTGTAAAATATAATCCAGATTTGAATATTGTAATTGCAGCATTTACCGATTGTAAGGGTAAACAATCTGTCAATAAGCGTTTATCAAGAGCAAGAGCTGAATCGGTGAAAAAATACTTGGTGAAAAAAGGAATTAAATCTAAAAATGTAAATATTGATTTTTATGTAGACAATCAATTGGTATTACCTTGTAAGGATGATTCTACCTATAATAAAAAAGAGCAAGAAGCCAATAGAAGAGCAGATATTATTGTT
This sequence comes from Chitinophagaceae bacterium, assembly GCA_049241285.1. Classification (GTDB taxonomy): domain Bacteria; phylum Bacteroidota; class Bacteroidia; order Chitinophagales; family Chitinophagaceae; genus Parasediminibacterium. The sequence continues at coordinate 4,777 of JBMLQZ010000063.1, forward strand.
ACAAAAGATAAAAATAAGCGTTGGACACCTTCAGGAAAAGAATTAAATATTGATGAAATTCTTACTGAAATTAGAGAAGGAAAGCGAAAAATTACCTTTACCGATGATGCTCCAAAATCTGAAACTAAGGCTGAAAGAAAAGC
>JBMLQZ010000064.1:0-4927 GCA_049241285.1 Chitinophagaceae bacterium
AGCTTGCAATATTGAAGCTCATCCAAAACCAAACTATATTGATATTGTAAAAGTACTTTTACCAACCCCTTTAAAGCCAGGTGATTCAGTAACAATTACTACTCCATTTACAGTAACATTACCAACTTACTTTTCAAGATCTGGATATGCTGACGAACAATTTATGATTTGTCAATGGTATCCTAAACCTGCAGTTTTTGATAAGGATGGATGGCATGAAATGCCTTATTTAGACATGGGAGAGTTTTATAGTGAGTATGGCAATTTTGTAGTGAACATTACTGTTCCTTCAGAAAATGTTGTTGCAGCTACTGGCGTTTTGCAAACGAAAAATGAGTTAGAAAGTTATATCAATATTGGTAAACATAATGTTGCAAATAGAAATGAAAAGCCATTATTATATAAACCAATTAATGGATCTGATAATACTAAAACAATACAATACAAAGCTGAAAATGTATTAGATTTTGCTTGGTTTACTGATAAAAATTTAGTGATTCAATATGATACTATTCAATTGCCATCTGGTAGAGTAATTGATGCTTTTTCATACTATCATAACAACAAAAATTCATTATGGAAAAACAGCATAGATTATATTAAAGATGCTACAAAAGCATATAGTAGCTATTTGGGCGATTATGAATATCCAGTAGTACAAGCCATTGAAGGGCCTAAAAATAATTCAAGTGGAGGAATGGAATATCCAATGATAACATTAATAACTAGTCCAGATGCTAAAATTGAAACATTAGATGGCGTTATTGCACATGAAGTTGGACATAATTGGTTAATGGGTTTTTTAGGTAGCAATGAACGAGTGAATGGCTGGATGGATGAAGGAATTAATACCTATTTTCAATTTAGATACGAAGCAGCAAAGTATAGATATAATTCTGCAATTGGCCCCAAATTACCTAGTTATATAAAACAATTAGAAGAGCCCATTTTTTTATCAACCATTTACAAAGTACTACTAAGTGTACCCACACCTTATCCTATACAAACTTCTTCTGAAGTATTTAAAACAAGTGAAGAATACGGCATAACCATTTATTTGAAAACAGCAATATGGCTATATATTGTAGAAGTTACACTTGGTAAAGATATTTTAGACAAAGCATTTAAAGATTATTTTAACGAGTGGAAATTTAAACATCCTCAACCTGCAGATTTAAAAAGGTCATTTGAAAAATCTACCGGAAAAAATTTAGATACATTATTTGCTTTGCTAGAAAAACAAGGAAGTTTAGAATAACTATCCACCAACTTCCACCCAAGTATGATCGGCTAAAAGTTTTACGGTGGCTACAAATTGTTTAAATGGACCACTGCCTCCCCATTCTTTTGGGCCAACTAAAGAGAGCATGTGTGTTCCATCTTTTTTCTCGTATAAATGATAAATATGACCAATTTGTGGTTTAAAGCGAAGCATTGCCTCATAAATCATTAAGCTCAACTCTTTACGCTTATTAATTTCTTGAGCTTGCCTTGCCAATAATTCTATTTGTTGTTTTATTTGCTCCAATTGCATATTGGTTTGTTCTTCCATGGCTGTAAGTGCTTTATGCTTAATCATCCCTTCTTTGGTTGGTCTAATTGCTACTCCACTTACACTTGAGGCATAAGGTAACACACTCATTTGTTTATGATATACTTCAATATTTTTAAAAGGTGTACTATCATTTTTTCCTTCATGAGTAACCTTCATGTATCCATTTGGTAAAATTTCGTTGGTTACTGTAAGAATTAATTCATTGGCTTTGAAAAACTTTGTTTGAATGCAAGATGCATTTTCAATACTAGATTGAATACTATCAGCCAAATCTTGATTTTCAAATGGATGCATTTCTCCATCTGGTTTAACATCATATTGTGTATAAAAAGCATCGTTTGTTAAAGAGACCCAATTAATGCTAATGCTTAGTTCATGACCATTTTTAATACTTTCAATTTTATAATTTCCACTTTTAGGTGTAGAACCAAATTCAAAGTTGCATTTTTCAGGAAATAACTGCCAAGATGCCAAAAAGTTATACGCTTGTACCATAGTTTATCTACTTATTCAATCAATATTGCTACACATCATTACAAAAAATGAGTATAAAGGTTGTTGTTTATAGGAATAAATTAAAAAATTGAATTTATTTAAACATAAAAACATCTAATCTTAAAATAAAAAAATAGCATTAGCAATTGATAGCATAGAAATAAAGAAAGAATAGCAGAAGCTATACTTTATTCCATTATATTCATCCAAACTTTATTATGCAATTAAGAGTGACTAGTGAATTGGTATATGATGTTATAATGCCTAGCACTTTTATATTCAATATTCAAGTAGCCAACTATACACATCAAAAAATTCTTAGCGAAACAGTTTCTATTACTCCCAATTTACTTACAGAAGCATTTTCATCACATGAAAATTCAAATAGATACCTTGGATTAAGAGTAGATGAGCCCCAAACTTTTTCTATAAAATACCAAGCTATTATAGATATATCTATTACAACCTTTAAAATAAAAAATGAATGGCAACCTGCCATTCCACTTGGTAGCTCTGTTTTTCCTTATTTATTTCCAAGTAGATATTGTGAGTCTGATAAATTACAAAAATTTGCTTTTAAAGAATTTGGAAATATTGTAAATAGATATGAACAAGTTTTAGCAATTAATGAATGGATTTATAAAAATATTGAATACTTAAATGGAAGTACGAATTCATTCACATCTGCATTAAATACTATTTCTGAAAGATCAGGTGTATGTAGAGATTTTGCTCATCTTGGAATTGCTTTATGTAGAGCATTATCAATACCTGCACGTTATTGTACTGTTTATGCGTATCAATTATTTCCACAAGATTTTCATGCCTGCTTTGAAGCATATATTGGCAATCGTTGGATAATATTTGATGCAACTAAATTAGTTCCAATGAATGCTATGGTAATTATTAATAGAAGCCATGATGCAGCAACAGCATCTTTTGCAAACATTTTTGGACAAGCATTTTGTCAATCCATATTTGTCAATTGCCAATTGCATATCAATGAGCAAAACTTCAATGCCATAAATTATGGAGCCAATACTACAATATTGGTTGCCTACGAATAACAAAATGTGTAATTACAAAATGTATTTACTTTCTATCAATTTGTTTTGTGAGGTTGAATTGTACACCGCGTAACTAAAGCCTTTTTGAATAGAATATCCACCAACAATTCCCAACTTATTTATTGCTATAAAGCCTGCTTGAATTTTTTGTGCATGTTCTTTACCGGTTTTTTGGATAATTCTTTCTACCGCTTTTTTACAGGCAATTGTTGGCGATAATCCTAAACGCATCATTTCTACAACAATATGCGATCCACAAACTCTAATAATATCTTCTCCTTGACCAGTAGCTGTGGCCGCACCAATTTCATTATCTACAAACAATCCTGCACCAATAATAGATGAATCACCCAATCTGCCACGCATTTTAAAACCCATACCACTTGTGGTACAGCTTCCACTAAAATTCCCAAAACTGTCTAAAGCAATAATACCAATGGTATCATGATTCCAATCTCCATTTTCTAATTTGTTGGGGGCAAATGGTCCATGATCTAGATTTCTCTCTCTATTGATAGTAGGATGATAATCACTTTTTTCTAACCATTTTTCATATGCTTTCTGTGCATTGTCGCTAAGTTTTTTGGGTTCTAATGTAAAGCCTTCTTTAACAGCAAATTGTTGTGCTCCTTCACCAACCAGCATTACATGAGGTGTTTTCTCCATTAATCTTCTTGCAACACTTACAGGATGTTTTATTCTCTCTAAAAACGCTACACTTCCACAATTGGATTGTTCATCCATAATACAAGCATCTAAGGTTACAATTCCTTCTCTATCAGGATTAGCACCTAAGCCTACGCAACAATTTATTGTAGATTCAATTTCCATTGCTGCTTTTTCAACTGCATCAATAGCTTTGCCACCATTCCTCAAAATATCCCAAGCAACTTTATTAGCTTGTATACCAACATCCCAAGTTGAAACTACAACTGGTTTTTTTTCTATAAAATGTAAGCTTGCATTGTTATCAAAAGGAAGCGAAGCAGCTGACAGTGATGCTAGTGACAAAAAATTTCTTCTATTCATGTTATCTCAAACTTACATATTATAGTTATTAATCAGAAAATTCCTAATACATACTACGAATATTATATGTTTTATGAATCAATTCCTGCAAACGTTGGCGTAAAAATATATGGTCAATTAGCTGCTTTTCATACAATATCAACTAGCTTTATACTTTACAAAACTCAACGATTGACTTATGACTATCAACAGACAAATTCTTACCCTTGATGAATTTACCCTTCAACAAATGCGTGCCTTTCCAACAGCCACTGGTGAATTAAGTAGCTTATTAAGAGACATTGGTCTTGCAGCAAAAAGAGTAAACGTAGAAGTAAATAAAGCAGGATTAGTAGATATTTTAGGAGATGCAGGAACCATTAATGTACAAGGTGAAGATGTAAAGAAGTTAGACATATATGCTAATAACCAGTTTATGGGTGTGTTACAACATGGTATTAGTTGTGCAGGAATTGGTAGTGAAGAATTAGATGATTTTGTAGTATTTGATGATGAAATTAGTAATAACAGTAAATACGTTGTACAATTTGACCCTTTAGATGGTAGTGGTAATATTGATGTAAACATTAGTATTGGAACAATTTTTAGTGTTTACAGACGTATTAGTGAACGTGGAAAACCTTGTACTAAAGCCGATTTTTTACAACCAGGAAATAGACAAGTGGCAGCAGGATACATTATTTATGGTTCATCTACCATGTTGGTTTATGCAACCAAAAGGGGTGTTAATGGTTTTACGCTTGATCCTTCTATTGGAGAATTTTGTTTGTCGCATAGAAAC
>JBMLQZ010000065.1:0-8263 GCA_049241285.1 Chitinophagaceae bacterium
GTAGGTATTTAATTTATTGCCTTCTATTATATCTATTTCAGCACCATCATTTGCAGTTCCATCGTGTGGACCAGCATTGGACATTGAGGTTCCGCTATTTGGCATTAACCAAAATGCAGTTTGGTAGCCATTGGGTTTTACAACATGCATTCTTGTTTCAAAAAAACCGTATGTGGTTGAATATTTATCTTTCGAATTAAATCTTCCCACATAATAATTTTTACTATTCAAAGCTGTAGACTTGAAATAAGATAAATAAACGTTTCCATCTTTTTCTTCAACTTCATTACCTGTTGAAAAAACATTAATATCGCCCTTATACCATACTCTATTTTCGGTACTCCATTTTAATGTATCAAATTTCATATCGTTAAACTCATCAGAAAAAGCCAATTGCCATTTATCTAATGTAGTAGAGCCATTTATCATTGGTTTAGAAGTTAATGGCGTTGTTTTATCAACAAATGAATATGGCTGGTTTACAATTGGTGAGTTTACATCAGGTGTATATATATTAACATTAGCTTTTTTACAACTAACGAGAAATACAACTAAAGAAATCATGAAAAAAAGTTTACTGTGCTTCATTATTATATTATTTAATGATTGTTTTTTATGAGTCGATATTCTTACAAACTAACTAATTATGTAGCTGAAACAAAGGATATGATTTAGATGAGATTATAATTAGGCAATTAGCAATATCTCAATAAAATATCGTTACTGTAGCAAGCTATTTTTAAATAAAATTGATGGAAAAATCTTAATTCAATCGTATGAAATTAGGAAATTATCGTTATAAAGATTGTTTTGTGTGACTATTTTTTTGAAAGCACAACAAAAAAGGGTTTCAATTTTTGAAACCCTTTTTTGTTTAATGAATATTATGGAGCAAAATCTAGTTAATCAATGAAGAATTTTTAAATTTAACAGATAAATTAATTACCATACACACTTAAAAACTTAATTCGCATAATTTTTAATTGTTCCCAAGTATAATTATTGTCACTCAATTCTTTCTGAGCAACATCTAATGAAGATGTTTCGCATCCTTTAAAGTACTCTATAATATCTTCTTGATCGTATTCATCTAACCAATCATCTATAGCGTAATCTAAATTTAATTTTGTGCCACTTGCTGCAATAGTTTCCATTTCTTCAAGTAACTCATTCAATTGAAGTCCTTTGTTTTTTGCAATAGTTTCTAATGGAATTTTCTTATCTACATTTTGAATAATAAAAATTTTGTTGCTTGCTTTGTTAGCAACGCTTTTCATTACAAAATCATCTGGTTTTTCTATTTCATTTTCTTCAACATATCTAGCAATCAAGTCAACAAATGGTCTACCATATTTTAAAGCCTTTCCTTTGCTTACACCTTGACATTTTTCTAGTTCATCTAAAGTAGTAGGATAAAGTGTACTCATATCTTGCAATGAGTTTTCTAAGAAAATAACAAATGGTGGCAACGATTTTTTCTTTGCCTCTTTTTGCCTAAGGTCTTTCAACATTTCAAATAAACGATCATCGGCAGCAGCACCTGTTTGTGAGCCAGTTTCTGCATCATCATCGTCGCTTTCACCTTCTTCAAATACATTATTCAAAACAATCTTGAATGATGTAGGTTTTTTCAAAAATTGTTCGCCTTTTTCTGTTAGTTTCAATAAACCATATTCTTCAATATCTTTTCTAATAAGGTTTTCTAATAACATTTGCCTAATAAGGCTATTCCATAAGTGACTTTCTTTATCTTTTCCAATTCCAAAAACTGGCAGTTTTTCATGCCTAAACATGGTAATTTGTGGCGTTAGTTTACCTAGTAAAACATTTACAGTATAATCAGTCGTAAATCTTTCATCTAGTGCTTTTACGGCTTTAATTACTTTTACAACATCTTCTTTTGCTTCAATTTTTTCTTTTGGATTTTTACAGTTATCGCAGTTGCCACAGTTTTCGGTTTTCCAATCTTCGCCAAAATAGTGTAACAATACTTTTCTTCTACAAACACTACTTTCTGCATAAGCTACCGTTTCATCAATTAATTGAGCCCCTACTTCTCTTTCACTTAAAGGCTTGTCACGCATTAAATGTTCTAATTTTGAAACATCTGCATGTGCATAATACAATACACAAATTCCTTCTAAACCATCTCTACCTGCTCTACCGGTTTCTTGGTAATAATTTTCAATTGATTTTGGAATATTAAAGTGAATTACAAATCGAATATCTGGCTTATCAATTCCCATTCCAAATGCAATGGTGGCAACAATAACCTGTACATCTTCGTTCAAAAATTGGTCTTGCCTTTCAGCTCGTAATTTTTGATCTAAACCAGCATGATAAGCCACCGCTTTAATATTATTTGCCTTTAAAATTTCGGCTAATTCTTCGGTAGTTTTTCTATTAAGAGTATAAATAATGCCACTTTTTCCTTTATGCTGGCTAATAAATTTTACAATGTGTTTAATGGTTTGATCTTTCTTGATTTTTGGTTGAATTTCATAGAAAAGATTGGTTCTATTAAACGATGAAATAAAAATTTTAGGATTGCGTAACCCCAAGTTTTTTACAATATCGCTCTGCACTTTTGGCGTTGCGGTAGCGGTTAAAGCAATCACTGGAATATTTGGATTAATAATATCCATCATTTCACGTAACCGCCTATATTCTGGTCTAAAATCGTGACCCCATTCACTAATACAATGGGCTTCATCAACAGCAAAAAAGGAGATTTTTAAATCGCTAAAAAAATCGAGGTTTTCTTGTTTAGTTAATGTTTCTGGAGCAACGTATAAGAGTTTGGTTTTTCCTGCCAATAAATCTTCTTTTACGGCATTAATTTGACCTTTATTAAGAGATGAATTTAAGAAATGGGCTATATTATCTTGTTCACTATATCCTCTCACTAAATCAACCTGATTTTTCATTAAAGCAATCAATGGAGAAACGATAATACTACAACCTGGTAATAATAATGCAGGTAATTGATAGCATAAGCTTTTACCACCACCTGTTGGCATAATTACAAACGTATCGTAGCCATCTAATAAGCTATTGATACTTTTTTCTTGAGTGCCTTTAAATTCTTTAAAGCCGAAATATTTTTTTAATCCTTCATAAATATCTGGCTTATTACCATCATGGGTAGTTAAGCTAGTAATTACGATATCTTGATCTGCAATTTTTTTTGGAGTAGTTCTTGCTTTTTTATAACCAGTATTTGCATTTGTTTTTTTAGTTGTTGTTGCCATGTTTACATCGGGTTTCTCACTATCATAAAAAGTAGCGATAGAAAGTTAAAAGTTACTACTTAATATTGGAACGTAGGAGAAATATTTTTAAAAAAAATCTGAAACAATAGTCACTTTCTTGAAAGTCGGCGAAGTTACAAAATGAAACCTTGAATTTTATTGTTAGGATGTTAAATATTTAATGATACATATAGATGGGTTTTTATTTGAAAAAAATGTACAATCTTGTGGTGGTGAAGTAGTTTTTATCTATTCTCTTTTATTAAAGAATTAAGTTATTGTTGTACCAATATGAGAAAATTAATTTTACTACACCTATTAATTGGATTGGTTAATTGCTGTTTCTCACAAAGCGACTTTTTAGTATTAAGAAAGAAAAATGCAACCATTCAATCATTTTTTAAAGGCAGTTACATTCAATGTAGAATGGGAGAAAGTTATTGGATTGAAGGAAGAATTAAAGCTATTAAAAAAGACTCAATATATATTGAACAAATGGCTATTAGACAAGTTCCTAATTATTGGGGTTTACCAAGTATTGATACTTTGAGAATGGGTATTTTAAAGATTGTAGTTTCTGAAATAACTGCGTTTCCATTAAAAAATGAGCATTTTACATTTATTAAAAATGGTCAGTTATTTCAGTTAGGCTCAGCATTATATGCAGGTTTAAATGTGTTGAATGGATTGACTACTGATGATAATGATCTCACTTCAAATAAAAATATAAAAAGGTTAAGCATAGCTGGAATTGTTTTTTTAATGGGAAAAATTTTACAATGGCAACATCCAAAAGCAATGGTTATTGGAAAAAAATATAAGTTGTATTCAACAGCTACTATGATTGCTAATTAGTACTTTTATTTGCAATATGGTAAAAGCAAGTAACAGCAAAAAAAAAGCTACCCAAACAAACACCTCATTTATAAAAAAAGCTTGGAAATGGTTGTTGAAAACATTGTTGTATATGTTTATTACATCGTTGGTATATGTATTTGCTTGCCGTTGGATAATGCCACCTATTACCATTACCCAAATTAGCAACAGCTTTAGTTATGGATTAAAAAGAGATTATGTTGATTGGAATGAAATTTCTACCAATGTAAAATTGGCTGCAATTGCTAGTGAGGACCAAACTTTTCCAGATCATAGCGGTTTTGATTTTGACGCTATTCAAAAAAGTTTACAACCTAAGAAGAAAGGAAAAAAGAAAAAAATTCCATTAGGTGGTGGTGCAAGTACCATTACACAACAAACTGCAAAAAATATTTTTCTATGGCAAGGTAGTGGGGCCACTAAGTATATTAGAAAAGTGCCAGAAGTATATTTTACTTTATTGATAGAATTAATTTGGGGTAAACAAAGAATTTTAGAAGTGTACTTAAATACTATAGAAATGGGACCAGGTATTTTTGGAATTGATGCTGCTTCTCAAGCTTATTTCAACAAATCGGCTAAGGCACTTACAAAACAAGAAGCTGCAATGATTATTGCTTGCTTACCCAATCCTAAAAAATTTACTGTAAAACCTATTAGCAGAAGAGTAGCTTGGAGAAGTCCGCAAATAATAAGAGAAATCAACAATATTTCAGATGATGAAGATGTACAAATATTAATTGGGAAAAAGTAGCTTATAGAATCGTCTCAACAGCTTCAATAGCCTTTTGTAAACGTTGTTCATTGGTACCACTAATTTCAACCCATGGTGTTTGTTGATTGATTAATATATCTTTATAAATGTGGTACAATTCTTTTCTTGGACCTTCATTAGGATATTCTCTTAATTCATCTTTTACCCAAGGTAAATCTATATTGCAAAGCAAATACAAATCATAACTGCGTTGAGTAATTGCATCTAAAATAAACGTGTGACATTGATTGAAAACAAATTCGCACCAAACTTTCATTACATACATATCAGTATCAATAAATAATACTGGCTGTTGATGTTTGTCTTCAGTTGTTGTATTAATTGCTATCTGTTTTAGGTAATTATCTTCAAGTAATAATTGATTTTTAGCTATCGTTAATAGGTCAGTAAATGAATAATTTGTTCCATTTGCTAATAAATATTCTCTTGCATATTCAGGACACCAAATAGTATGATAATGATGAGCTAATTGTTGACTTAAAGTACTTTTTCCTGTGCTTTCAGGACCAACAATTACTACCTTTTTAATTTGCTTTTGCATTGTTTAGTTTTTTATTCCACTCTATAAAGCCCATAATTGCTAAGACTAATAATACCACATATTGAAAACTTGTAAATACAGCACCTTTATAAAAATACAATGGAATTGATGCAATGTTGGTACATATCCACCAAATCCAATTCTCTAATTTTTTTCTAGCCATTTGCCACATACCTGTGTAAGCAGTTGCTGATGCAAAAGAATCTGCTAATGGCACATCGCTTGAGGTAAATTTTTGTAAAATAAAATAGAGCAATAAAAAACTGATGAAGAAAAAAAGGATTGCAACAGTCCAGTCTTTTGAATTATTTTTTGATATAGGAACAATGGCTGTTCCATTTGTTTTTTTACTCCAAATCCACCATCCATAAACACTCATAGCTGTATAATAAAAATTCAGGCTACCTTCTGCATATAAATTCCACCAAAAAAAACAAAACCAAGTATACAAAACAGTACTAATGATACCTGTAGGAAAAACAAGAATATTTTCTTTACGAGAATATAAAACACTTACAATTCCAAAAACAACTGCCACAAATTCTTGCCAACGAGTATTTAGAATACCTGAAATAAACTGATCAATAAAATTGGTATATGCAAATAAGTACATGTTGTTTCAAAGATATGGGTTGAACCATTACTACTTATGTAGCATAAAAAAACGCTTGATAATTTTTTTATTACCAAGCGTTTCAATCTTTTTAAAAATGCAAACTAAGCAGCTTTTTTCTCTTCTACTTTTACAGTAGTTGAATTTGTTTTTGTTGCTTTTTTATCGTCTTTTGCTTTTTTTGTGCAGCACTCTTTACTTTCTTTCTTTTTGCAGCAATCTTTACCTTTTGCACATTTTTTATCGCCCTCATGAGCAAATGAAGTAGCACCAATTACTAAAGCTGTTGCTAAAACCAGTAATTTTTTCATAGTTTTTGTTTTAATTTTTTCAAAAATAAGTAGGCAATTGTATTATTAAGGTTTATGAACGTTAAAATTTACCAAGTTGCTAAAACTGTAACACCACCTTTAACAACTTCGTTTAATTGTACATTAATTTTTGTACCAAGAGGTAACAATACATCTACCCTACTACCAAACTTTATAAAGCCATATTCGTCTGTTTGCTTTACTTTTTGACCCACTTTTGTATAGTTACAAATTCGCTTTGCAAGAGCACCAGCTATTTGTTTATATAAAATAGTTCCTTTATCATTCTTTACAGCAACACTCCATCTTTCATTTTCAGTTGAGCTTTTTGGATGCCAAGCTACCAAGTATTTTCCTTTATGATATTGATTGTACACAACCTCTCCATCAACAGGATTTCTATTTACGTGTACATTAGCTGGGCTCATAAATACACTTACTTGTATACATTTATCTTTAAAAAATTCTTCATCAACAATCTCCTCAATTACCACTACTTTTCCATCGGCAGGAGAAACAATTTGATCTGGATGGATAGTTAATTTTCTATTTGGTAAGCGGAAAAAAGAAATAATAAATAACACTAAAAAAAGGGTAATAACAAAAATACTAATCGCCAAAATTGGCATGCTTCCACTTAAAAAAGTAAACGATAGCACATTGATTACACCAAAAATAAATGCCGCAATACCAATGGATTGGTAGCCTTCTCTATGAATTGTCATGTATAAATTTTGAATTGCAAATATATATCAAGAACAAACCGATAAATACGAAAAGTAGCTTGTATTGAATATTATTAGCAAATAATAGATAGAAAAGTTATTTGTAACGAAATTATTCTTCGTTTTTAAAGAGTGTAAATGAATTTGCTTGTGCAGTGCAGGTTACTACCAAATCGTTAATACAAACATGTTTTGGCAAGCTAGCACAATAATAAGTTATTTCTGCTACATCATCTGCAACCAATGGTTCGTATCCTTTGTAAACGTTGCTTGCTTTATCATTATCGCCTTTAAACCTAACAACAGAAAATTCAGTATCTGCAGCACCAGGATGTATAGCCGTTACTTTTATGCCATAAAATAACAAATCTATACGCATTGCTTTACTAATGGCATCAACAGCAGATTTTGTGGCACAGTATACATTTCCATCTTTGTATACTTCTTTAGCAGCAGTAGAGCCCATGTTGAAAATATGTCCTTTTTTCTGAGCAATCATCCAAGGAATAATTGCTTTGGTTACATAAAGTAACCCTTTCACATTGCTATCAATCATTGTTTCCCAATCTGAAATATCAGCAATTTCAAAACTATCTCTACCCAAAGCCAATCCTGCATTATTTACAAGAATATCAATACTTCTCCATTCAGTAGGAATAGATTGAATTGCAGCATTTACGGCAACTTTATCTTGAACATCAAATACTAAGGGTAATACTTTAACATGAAACTGAGTTTCTAAAAAATTTGCCACTTCTAATAATCTTTCTTTTCGTCTTCCTGTAATAATACAGTGATAGCCATTGCTAGCAAACTTTTCAGCAATAGCTTTTCCAAAACCAGATGTGGCACCTGTAACTAAAATTATTTTTTGCATATGACTGTTATTTCTGAAGGAATTCCAAAGAACAAATATGCATTATCTAATTAACACAACTGTTCCTTTCTTAAAAATTTGTTTACCTACATACGACTTACCTTGAGTGGTAAAAATATAGGCACCACTTGGTTGAGGCACCCCATTATAAGTGCCATCCCATCCCTTACCAACTTCTTTGGTTGTGTAGATTAATTGGCCCCATCTATTATACACATTAAAGTAGTGAAACTGTGTAATACCTACTGGAATAGGTTTTAAAATATCATTTTTACTATCAGCATTAGGGGTAAA
>JBMLQZ010000066.1:0-1854 GCA_049241285.1 Chitinophagaceae bacterium
ATCTAGTAGCACCAAACAATACTTCTTGATTATTGGGTGAAAAATCATAAGGATATTCTGCAGCAGAATGGTAAGTAAGTCTTTTTGCTTCACCACCAGTAGCAGCAATTATGTAAATATCAAAATTCCCGTATCTATCACTTGCAAATGCTATGCTTTTGCTATCTCGGCTCCAAACTGGCATAAAGTCGTGTGCCTCATGAAATGTAAGTGGTGTTGCAGTTCCACCGGTAGAAGGCACTGTAAACAAATCTCCTTTGTAAGTAAAGCAAATGGTTTTACCATCTGGAGATATTGTGGCATACCTTAGCCATAATGGATTATTTTGTGCAAATGAATGAGTAGCTGTTAATGTTAGTAACAGTAAGAAGCATAATAATTTTCTCATGGTATGAATTTGGTTTCTGATTAAAGATAAATGCATATTTAAGTGCTTGAAAAGTTTTTGATAAATGGTAGTATTGTTCGTTTTAATATACAGATTTCCGTTATTTTAAAACTAAATTTGATTATAAAAGTTCAATAATGCCCTACTTGTATATGTTATTGTTAGGCTGCCGACCCAAGGAAAGAAATACAGAGCAGCATGATGTTTTGTTTGCAATTGGTGATAGTAATAAAGATATTGTTCCTGTAATTAATAACTTTTGGCCAGAGGCAAAAAATAAAATACATGTTGATGCATGGAGAAAAGTTACTTGTGTGAATGGCTTCTCAATAACTATACTTCCTAAAAAAGATACAATTGCAAAATCAAACAATCATCGTTTGTTTTTTATCAATTTAGGTGGATACAAACCGAATGAGTTTGATGAATTTCACTATAAAATGTTGGTAGTTGCAGAAAATAAAGCCAGAGCCATTCAGCAAGCTAAAACATCGGCTTTTTTTAAGCATGTAACTTTTAAAGATGCACCATCACATATTGACGATTCGTATGGAATTGACGTGGATGATTGTTATGAAATACAAGATATTTTGCCACAATATTTAAAAGAAGCGTACCAAATACACATTGAAAATGCACCATTAAATTGTAAAGAAGATGAAATGTATTTGGGGTATTTTAAATTAGATAGATTCTTATTACTGTAGAAGGATTTGTTTATCAATTAGCAAATGCATCAATAAATGGTTCTATTTGTTTTTTCAATTAAGTTGCAAGTAATTATATTAAACATATATCATTATAGTTAATCACTTTCACATACAGATTCTATCTTTTTTCATCTTGCTTTTTCTCTATCCTTTATTCAAACGATTAATTCAACTATTATTTTGATGTTATTTTTTGTATAACTCATTGAAAATTAAAAATTTTTGAAACTTTTTTTTGTTATTATTATTTTTTACATTTATTTTTATTTTAAATTAAATGTTTATGAAGAAAATTTTTATTGCAACAATTTTTACGTTGTGCGTTTCTTTAGCTACAAATGCCCAGTCTTATGAGCAAGGCAATAAGCTAATTAACTTGAGTATTGGACTTGCTCCTACATTCGGTACATCTTTTTCTGGTTTTGGCTATTCTACCAAATGGACACCACCAGTTAGTGCAAGTTTTGAGTATGGAATATCAGAAAGAATAAGTGCAGGTGTAGTAGGTGGTTTTGCATCTCAGAAATATACTGATCAAGATAACGACGGTGTTCAATATGATTATCTGTTATTGGGAGTTAGAGGTTCTTATCATTTTGCGAATACTGATAAGTTTGATCCATATGTTGGATTGACTTTAGGTTACAATAAGGTTAAAGCAAAAGATATTGGTTCATCTGGTGGTGGTATGGGTTTTGATATTGCTGCAAGCCAATTTTTATATGGAGCTCATTTAGGTGCTCGTTATTATTTTGC
>JBMLQZ010000067.1:0-3833 GCA_049241285.1 Chitinophagaceae bacterium
TTGGATGTGCTTTTGCAGGTTTGTGTTATGCAGAATTTTCAAGTATGATACCTGTTGCAGGAAGTGGATATACCTATAGTTATGCTACTATGGGTGAATTTGTTGCATGGATAATTGGTTGGGATTTGGTTTTAGAATATGCCGTTGGTGCTGCAACTGTAAGTATTAGTTGGAGTAGGTATTTGGTTAAATTTTGTGATGGTTTGGGCTATCATTTACCCGAAATGCTGGTTGCTGGCCCTTGGGATGGCGGCTATGTAAACTTACCAGCTGTATTTATAGTTATCTTAATGAGCTTACTGTTAATGAAAGGAACACAAGAAAGTGCATTGGTAAATGCCATTATTGTGGGCTTAAAAGTTGCAGTAGTAATTATTTTTATTGTTTTAGGATGGCAATATATTAGAACAGAAAACTACACTCCATACATTCCTGAAAACTCTGGAACATTTGGTGAATATGGATTTAGCGGTATTATTAGAGCAGCTGCTATTGTATTTTTTGCCTACATTGGTTTTGATGCGGTTTCTACAGCTGCACAAGAAGCAAAAAATCCTAAAAGAGATATGCCTATTGGTATATTAGGTTCTCTAGCCATTTGTACAGTATTATACATTTTGTTTGCACATGTAATGACTGGTGTTACAAGCTACACAAGCTTTAAAGGAAAAGATGGTATTGCTCCTGTTGCTGTAGCTATTGAAAATATGGGTAAAGCCGATGCAGCTGGAGTAATTCATCCAGATTATCCATGGTTAAATAGAGCAATTGTTGTTGCTATTTTAGCAGGTTACGCATCGGTAATATTGGTAATGTTAATGGGACAAACTCGTGTATTTTTTAGTATGAGTAAAGATGGATTATTACCAAAAGTGTTTAGTGATATTCATCCTAAATATCGTACTCCTGCAAAAAGTAATTTCTTATTCATGGGCTTTGTTAGCTTATTTGCTGCTTTTGTACCAGCAAGAGTAGTAGGTGAAATGACGAGTATTGGAACTTTATTTGCCTTTATATTGGTATGTATTGGTGTAATGGTATTACGTAAAACTGAACCAGATGCACCAAGAGCATTTAAAACCCCTTTAGTACCATTAGTTCCTGTTTTAGGAATTGCAACCTGTTTATTCATGATGGTATTTTTACCACCAGATACTTGGATTCGTTTAATTGTATGGATGCTAATTGGGTTTGATATTTACCTAGCATATGGTTTAAAGAAAAGTGTATTAGGTGCAGGTAGTGATAATAGAGCTGGTATTGGATTTTTAAGTATTACTGGTATTATTTTATGTTTATTACTCATTGGATCTGGTTTTTGGCATCAAGCAACTGCAGGATTTGATGAGGATAAAACTCTTTTAATTATTTCTATTATTATTGCTGCAATTCATATGGCAGTATTTTTAAGAAAATTGGTTTTTAAGAAAACCTCTTAACCAATAATTCTTCACAGCATAATTAAAAGCTACATCATAAAAGGTGTAGCTTTTTTTATGCTTATTTGTTTCGAATGTTTGCCTTAAGTAATCATTACAGAAACCCAAACTGCTAGTAGTGATTTTTTTCTTCAGGTACAACTAATGCAACTTTAATGGTAAGCTTTCTTCCACAAACTGTTGCTTCAACAAACTCAACATGAATATCAACTAATAAGCTATTGTTATTCAGCAGGCATTACATAAAAAAACCGCCTCAGGTTTTAATTGAGACGGCTTCTTGTTTTAATACATACCCCGTTTTAATCTTTAACTATTTTTATGGTATTGGTTTTACCTAGTTGATTGTAGCCTGTTACAAAAAACACTCCTTTTGATAATTGACTTGTTGGTAATTGAATAAGGTTTTCTCCTTTTGTAAGTGCAGATTGTAATGTTTGAACTTGTTTGCCTAAGATATCTGTTACAATAAAAGTATAAACTTGGTTTGTTGGTGCATAAACTGTCATAGTAGCATTGGTTGATTGAATTGGTGATGGAAAAATTGCTACTATTTGAACATTTACAGTTGGAATAAATACTTGTACTATTGCACTATAGCTAATTTTCCCATCTAAATCAATCATTTTTAAACGATACAATTGCTTACCATTTTCAGCCAATTGTCCATCAATATATTGATAATGCAAATTGTTGTTAGCAGTGATTGTTGTTAATGATTTAAACAAAATTCCATCATTACTTTTTTCAATAATAAATTCTTTAGGATTAGAAGTTGCACTAATTTTCCAATCAATAGCAACTGTTTTATTACTCATTAGTTTTGCTGTAAAACTTAATAGTTGAATTGGAAGTAATGAAGGAGCACTAGTTATATTGAAATCTTTATAAATAGTTGTACTAGAACCAGAGTTAATGCTTTGCACATTATTAATGGTTCTGCTGAAAGTATTTCCACTAACAACAGTGGCAGCCGCACCACCAGTTTGATCGATAGAGGTGTTAATATTAAATGGACTCTGACTCATACTTGGTCTTGTAATAATGCCACAACTGTTTCTTAAAAACGCACTATTCTCATCTACAGCATTCCATTGAAAAGTGAAATTATAATCAGTATTCAAATCGCCCAGAAAGCGAAACCTCTTATTCACATAGCTTGAAGTGTCAGTGCCTGGCATCGGCGATAGACCGTCATACACTTTTATTCTAGCAGTGCGTTGACTATTTGCTGTATGACTAATAATTACAGGAGTATAGCTTGTTTCTGAATTTCCTATCGGAAAAAATTTCATATCACCAGCACTAATATTCTGGAATAGTTGATTAGTTGAATTTGAAGAAGGTAAAACCACAAAACGATTACTATTAAAGCCAATAATATTGCCTGTAAGCAAAGAACCGCTTGTGATTAATTTTCCATTGACAAATTCTAGAGTGCCTGAAATACTGGCGACAGGTCGCATAATTTCAACATTCGAACTATTGTTAATAGTTACATTATTTAATGTTAGTTGTCCAATTCCATCAATAAACTGTTTTGTTGTTCCATTCATCACTAATTTAGAATTAGCAACAGACATATCTAAGTTTCCGCCATTTATTTTTAAATCAGCTGATAGCGATAATGATTGCCCATTTAAAGATACAGTTGCTCCACTTTCAATGGTTAAACTTTTAATAATAACATTTGATGAATTAGTAGCAGATAGTATAGGATATCTTGGGGCTCCACTAGCAATTAATACATCATCTGTTGAATTAGGAATTCTTCCACAACTCCAATTATTACTGTTATTAAATTCTGTGTTTGAATTACCTGTCCAATTATTGGTTGCAGATGTTTGAATTACAGTTGCCATTGGAGATACAACATCAATTCCACAACCAGCACTTGCTGTAAGAAAATAATCGCCACCAGCCTGAGTGTATCTTGTGCCTCCATTACTTAAAAACTTAGATTCAATTCTATAAACATTTGCTTTATTAATATTAGCAGCAATTTGATATTCGGTTAAATAAGGAACATTATTATTATCGAAGAAAATTTGTAATTGAGCATTAGTAGCATTTTCTAAAGGAGAAAATAAATCTACCCAGTTTGAGGCTACATACTTAGAGAGTTTGTATTTATTTATACCACTTACTACAGATGAATAGCCTATATACAATATCCCGTTTTGATCAATGGCAATACTATTACCAGTACTAGCAGGATTCCAAAAATTGGTTGGCCCAATATTCGTCCAGCTATTTCCTTCATTGGTAGATTTTAAAACATATACCTTGTAATCATTTACAGCACTGGCAGGTGCAAGCGAATTTGTACTTAAATAAAAGTTATTGTTATTATCACTTAAAATTTGGGTAAAGTAAGATTGTTCTGTTAACCCT
>JBMLQZ010000068.1:0-3058 GCA_049241285.1 Chitinophagaceae bacterium
CCTCATTTCTTACAACCACTAAACCTGTTTTAGGAAGTAATTCTCTATTAAATTGATGATTAATCAATGCTGTTGCAAGCGTATCTTTAGAAGAAGGATTAAACCCAATTTGAAACTTGTTAATAATTTCTTCTCTAAATCCTCTCTCTTGTAAATAGGTTAGGGCAATATTTTTTCCCTCTTCTGATTGATACAACTTTTCTACAAAAAACTTCGATGCAAAAGCATTAATTACATACAAACTATCGGCAACTTGTAATTGAATTTTTTGTTCGTCGCTAATTTTAGTTTCTTCAATTTCAATATTGTAACGATTAGCTAACCATTTTAAAGCCTCTACATAACTAAGCTTTTCATGTTCCATAACAAACGTTATGGTATTACCACTTTTGCCACAGCCAAAACATTTGTATAATTCTTTTGCAGGAGAAACTGTAAATGATGGCGTTTTTTCATTGTGGAAAGGACAGTTTCCTAAATAATTACTCCCTCTCTTTTTTAATTTCACAAAATCGCCTACAACATCAATTATATCTAATCTATTCTTTATTTGTTCTATCGTAGCTGAAGTAATCATAATTGCAAATAAATGAAAGGTACTTTATTGATAGAATTATTCGTTTAATAATTTATGATTTACATAATATTCTTGCTGTGAATATTATATTTTGCGTAGCCGCTTATTGTTGGTAAATTCACTTTTTATATTTTCAATATCACCCCAAAACTCTCTATGAGAACCCAGAAAATGCTGTTTGCCGTAAATATTATTGAGCATGAAGAAAGTGATATTGTTTCAGTATTACAACAAAGCTATAATGATACTACCATTCAATTTACAAAGGATATTAACGAAATAAATACCGATTGCGATTGTTGCATTATTGAAGTTTCAACAACAGACTCTAGCAATTTTAACTCTATTAGCCAATTTAAGAAAACAAATCCTGAAATACCGCTAATTGTTATTTCTTCCATTGAAGAAATCGATTTTGTAGTGAGCGTATTTAATGCAGGTGCAAATAATTTTCTTTTCAAAAAAGATTTAAAAAAACTTCCAGATTTATTACAAAAAGAATTAAGCGAAAAGGCATTTTTGAAACAAGAAATAGTTCTAGAAAAAACTTTACAAAAGATAGCCAATGCATTAAACAACAATGAAAGAAGTAACTTTTTTGATTTTTGCACTACCGAAATTGAAAAGCTAACTAAGGCTGATTTTGTATTTATTAGCACCAAAAACAAACAAAATGGCAATATTTTAGATGTAATATCAATTTCACATAAAGGAAAAATTTTAGATAACTTTTCTTACAGCATCAAAGGAACTCCTTGTGAGGAATCAATAGCACATTCAGTTTGTTCTTACACAAAAAATGTTGCAGATATTTTTAGAAAAGATACTCTATTAGCTGAAATGCACATTGAAGGTTATGTAGGAGTATCATTATTTAACAGTAACAATGAGTATTGTGCTGTTGTTGCAGCTATGTATCAAAATTCTGTAGAAGACTCACATTCAAAAATTCATATACTACAACTGTTTTCTACATTTATTGTTGGTGAAATTGAAAGACAAGCCTTTCAAACATCGTTACTAGAGAATGAGATTAATTTAAACAAAGCCCAAGATTTGGCCAATATTGGCAGTTGGGAATACAATTTACAAACCAACGAACTAAGATGGTCGAAGAAGTTGTATGAGATTTTAGAGTTAGATACTGATACACCAAAGGATCAACTTTTCAACGCTTATATTGAAAAATTGTTACCAACAGATGCTAGTAAAATTTATGACTATATTGAAAAAAGAGACAATTACCAATTTGAACACACTATAGAAAGTAAAAGTGGTGAAATTAAGCACCTTTATTGTATAGGAACATTTACATATAACAATACTGGTGAGGCAATACTACTGAATGGAACGGCACAAGACATCACAGAAACAAAAAAAATTGAACTAGAAGTTATTCAAAATGAAGAAAAATTTAGGTCGCTAGTTCATAACATTTCAGATATTATTACCCTAGTAAATGCTGAAGGAACCATACTTTACCAAAGCTCCTCTATTAAACAAGTAATGGGTTATACAGAAAATGAACTATTAGGTAGAAATATATTTGAACTTTTAGCAGAGGAAGATAGAGAAAGAATCGCATCCATATTTTTAGAATCGATTAATAAAGAAGGCAATAGTGAAATGGTGGAATTTAGATTTCTTGATAAGAATAATGAATTCATTTACCTAGAAGCCCAAGGAAATAATCAACTGCACAATCCAGCAATAAATGCAATCATTATTAACTCTAGAGATATTACCGAGAGAAAGAGAATAGAAAAAACCATACTAGAAAAAAGTAAACTACTAGAAGCTATTGCAAATGTTAGCAATTACATGATTCAAGCAGATGACTGGGATACTTTGTTATCGAAAACATTAGCTACAGTTGGTGTTGCATTACATGCAGATAGTATGTATTATTTTGAGAATAGTGTAGATGCAAAATATAGAACACCAACTACAAGTCTAAAATTTGAGTGGAATAATTTAGGGGTAGAATCAAGAATAAATAAAAATGATTTACAGAATATTGCTTTTGAGCAGATTCAAGATTTTATTAACCCATTAGTAGAATTCCAACATTTTTATGCAATAGTTTCAAAATTGCCAAATACTAGTAGGGCTAAACCATTCCTTGAATCTCAAGGTATTAAGTCTATTTTGTTATTACCGCTATTTACTAACAAATTATTTAGTGGTTTTATTGGTGTAGATGATTATTCTGTAGAAAGAACATGGAGTGTTGATGAAATAAGCATTTTACAATCATTGTGTGGAAATCTTTCCACAGCAAAAGAAAAAAAATTAAATGAAGCGGCAATTATAGCAAGTAATGAACGATTTGAATACGTAACGCAAGCAACATCTGATGCTATTTGGGATAAGAACTTAATTACTAAAGAAACTTATTGGAGTAAGAATTACGAATTACTTTTTGGCTATGAATTAACAAACACTGAAGGTGATTTTTACAACTTTGAAAAATGCATTCAC
>JBMLQZ010000069.1:0-5836 GCA_049241285.1 Chitinophagaceae bacterium
TTTCAAGTTTTATTATAAAATTAAGCATAGCAGCAACCGCATTAAGTGTTGCCGCTATGATACTAACTTTATGTTTTGTTAACGGATTTCAAACAACTGTAAGTAAAAAGGTTTTTGGTTTTTGGGGACATTTGCGTGTACAACAAATAGAGAACAGCAAATCAATTGTTGCAACTGAAATGCCTATTCGAACAAACGATACAGTTGTACAAATTATTCAAAATCAACCAAACATTCAAAGTGTTCAATCATTTGCAACCAAACCAGGAATCATTGAAAAAAACAAAGAGATAGAGGGCATTCTGTTAAAAGGCGTTGCTAAAAATAATAATACTAAAAACATTATTCAACCATTTATTGTTGAAGGTCGTTGGATACAATACAATGATACTAGTTATAGTAAAGAAATAGTTGTTCCAGTTCCTATTGCACAATTGTTACAAATTCATGTAGCAGATACCATAAAAGTTTATTTTGTTTCAACCGATGAAGATGGCGTAAAAACTTATAGAAAGTTAGTGGTTGTAGGCATTTACAAAACAGGCATTGAAGAATTTGATAAACTTTTTGCATTAACTGATTTAGCTTTAATACAACGAGTGAATAATTGGCAAGCAAACGAAATTGGTGGTTATGAAATTTTTCTAAATAATGAACAACAGCTTGAAACTACCAATGCTATGCTTCACAACCAACTGCCTACTGAATGGATGAGTAGAACTGTGAAAGAAATTTACCCGAATATTTTCGATTGGCTAAATATTCAAAATGTAAATAGAGATGTTGTTTTTGCAATTATGGCTATAGTTGCTACTATTAATTTAATTACTTGCTTAATAATTCTAGTACTAGAACGTACAAAAATGGTAGGCATTTTAAAATCGATAGGATTATCAAATTGGCAAATTCAAAAAATATTTTTGTATTATGCCGGTTTAATAACAACAATTGGTATTACACTTGGGTGTATTATTGGCTTAGGAATTTGTTATGTACAAATACAAACCCATTTTATTACTCTTGACGAATCAGCATATTATGTAAATTATGCACCTATAAGTATTATTTGGTGGCAGATTGTGGTTGTGTGCTTATCAACAGCTTTTGTATGCTTTGCTGCACTTACTATTCCAAGTTTGGTTGTAAAAAATATGCAACCAGTAAAATCCATTCATTTTAGATAAACTTCAAAAAACTAGGGCAAATCTTTTTGTACAAAAACCAATTCAATAACATATTCTTTCCTTTGGTTTTGTGGAAGTAAGGAATTCTTGGGCTTTTCTACTAATTGAAGAAAAATGGTTTTTCTATTAGGATTCTCAAGATCATTCATATGTATATAAGCAATTTTTTTATTGAAAGGCGATTTCACTGGTAAATAGCTATACACGTATTCAGTACCTAAACTAGATCTAATATTCGTCATGTACACATCAAACTCAGACATTGCATTTGGATAATCTAAAAAACCTTCTTTTTGATAAATTAAGAAAATTGAATCGTTACTTATTTTTTTTCCAATACATTCAAAAGGAACAATTTCTGTAGGACAACCATAGCTATTATTTTGTAAACTAGCAATGTTATTTTTTAAGTTATTTACCAAAATAAAACTAGCAACAGGTTCATTACGCATTACTCTATAGTAAAATTGTGGTTTACCACTGTATACCTGCAGTAATACTCGATATTTTCTACTCAAAGGCAATTGAATAATTTGTAACGAAACATTGAAGTGAAAAAATCCTCTGTTTTTGCAGTAAGCTATTTTGGTATATTTTATGACACTACCACCAGAATCTACAGGAAATTCCTTACTGAAAACCCTTTTAGAAAAAGCTTTCATTATTTTATCTGAAAGGTTGGTAAATGAAGCTTCAGCATTTTCAAGATCAATATAATCGCCAAAAAAATATTCCACATATAACGTACTATCTACAACTACTCTATTTGCTAAGGAATTGGGTAATTTAATTTTAGATTCAAATGTATTTGAGCCCTTATGAATAGAATCTTGTTTGTTTGTTGGCTTTCCTTTTACATGCACAAAACGTAGTGGAGCATCGTTTACTACACGCAAAAAATTATCGGTAAAATCGTCGGCTTTTTTAGGATATTCAATAAAAAAATCTTGTGCAAAACCACTTACATATAATAATAAAAAAAACAATATAGTAGTGAGCTTTTTCAATTACGGTTGCTAGCTTTGGTTTATTATTCAACTGCAAAGGTAATTTATATTGACTAAGCCTTTTTTAAATATTTTAATTATTTATATTTTCTCTATCAACTAATAACTTTCTTGAATTGCCTTTATAAAATCTGTTACTAAATAAGCTATTAATTTTCCAGTAGTTGTATCTATTTTTCCATCATTCAAATGAGTAGCTCCCTCACTAATATGTAAGTAAGCAGGTTGACTATCCATTGCAACTGTATTTATATATTGCCTTGCCATAATTGCACTAATACCAATTGGTGTTGAAGCACTACTTAATGCATACTCTATACTGTCTAAATCTAACTCAATACCACACAAGGTATCTGAGGTGAAATCAGTAGCATGACTAATTCCTTCTGCAAAAGTTCTTTTCTCATGTATAAACATATCTTCAAAAGTGATACAGTCAATAAATGGATTATTTACCATATCCATCCAAACATTTTGCTGCAAATAATTTTCATGAATACCCAAAACACAGTACTTTTCTAAATAGCCATCTTCTTCTGCATATCTAAATGCGTTTCCACTATGTCTGCCTTCCATAGGTCTATAATCTGCATGTGCATCAACATTAATAGCATTAATTTGTGCAATAGGAATTACGCCACTTTTATACCATCCTTTTGCTGAGCCTTTAATACATGGATATGCATTGTTTTGACCACCACCTATCACTATGGGCATTTTTCTATTTTGAGTAATGATTTGAACCATCTGTTCAACCTCATCATCAATTAAATTAACAGCATGTCTATACGCATCAATTTTTTCCTCAAAGTTTTGAGCTGAAAATTCAATCAATTCTGCTACTTCAGAAAAATCAAAATGCCCTAATACTAAAATTTCACCACCTTCAAGAAAATCATTACTCTGCATATTTAAAAATGATTCTAAAAATGCTAACCAACCAGTAGTGGTGCCACCAATACCCTTATTTGCTTTAACGCCAATATCTTCAGGAATTCCAAAAACAACATATCTAGCTTTGGTTTGCTGCAATGCTTCATTTAAATCATTTAGTTGTTGAATTACTTGAACCCTCTCACCTATTTTAGTTTCAAACCTTCTGATTGTAGTATGTGCAAGAATATCTTCTTTAGTGTAGCTTTTTAAATGTTTCATAAAGCAATATTGGGTTAATGAACAATAAATGTAAGCATGTAAAATAGCTTTGCAGAATAAATTTTATCTACTATAAAATCAAGAAAAAATATACTTCTAGTAACCGTATTAAAAATTAAAAGAAGGGTTTGCCAACTGGTTTAAAAAATAACCTAACACTTCTGGTTTTAATGCTACAGAAAAAATAACTCCATAAATAGCTCCCCATAAATGAGCATCATGATTTACATTGTCCCCACCTTTTTTTCCAATGTAAATAGAATAACCAATGTATAAAAACGCATACACAATTGCAGGAATTGGAAACACAAAAACATATAAAGTACTCCAAGGCATTAATAAAATCATAGAAAAAACAATTGCTGAAACAGCACCTGAAGCACCTAAACTATAATAATTGTAGTTGTTTCTATTTTTTAAATAAGAAGGTATTTCACTTACAATTAGTGCAGAAAAATAAAAAATTAAATACCAGTATTTTTCTACCCCTAAATAATTTATATAAACTGTTTCCCAACTTTTTCCAAAAAAATAAAGTGTAAACATATTAAATGCTAAATGCATAATATCTGCATGAACAAAGCCACAAGTAATAAACCGATACCACTGTTTATTGTGTGTTATTGCCGGTGGATGAAAAATTAATTCATCCATCATTTTACTATTCGAAAAGGCGTTAAAAGAAAGTAAACAAGTAATTGCAATTATTGCTATTGTAATAGTTATCATATTGCAATAATACAATTTTTACCTACTGAAATGTTATAGGTAAACTGGCTAATAATTGCTCGTTAGTAATATGCATGGCACAATGGAAATGTTTTTCTGGACAAGAAGCATGACCGTGTAAACCACATGGCCTACAAGCCAATGGTATAGTTGATTCTACAATAAACTGTTGTTCACTTAATGGTCCATAACCAAAACTAGGAATTGTTGAACAGTAGATAGCTGTAGTTGGAGCATTAACGCTTGATGCAAAATGCATAGGTGCAGAATCGTTTACATAATTCATTACTGCTTTTTTTTGAAGAGCAGCTGATTGTAAAAAAGTAAGTTTACCTGCTAAGTTTTCAATTTTTTTTGAAGCACATTGGTTTACAATAGTATCACACAATGGCTTATCAGTTGGTGCCCCTAACAAATAAATTGTGTATTGAATAGGTATTGTTTGAATAAATGAAATCCACTTTTCTGTAGGAAATTGTTTTGTAAACCAAACCGATGCTGGTGCTATACAGATATATGGTTCATTTTGCCACTTTTCAACGGTAGCATAATCGCTTTCTGAAGGATATAATCTTGGTTTTGCTACAGCATTATTGGTGATTGAAGTGATCAATTGTTGATTACGTTCTATTTCATGAATTACTTTATCAGAAGTATAAGAAAATTGATGCTGTATGGTTGTAGTAAATAAAAAAGCAAATGGATTGTTATGAAACCCTATCTTATTTTTTGCCCCTGAAAAAGCAGTAAGAAAACCAGTAGCTGCATAACGTTGAACATTGATAACTACATCATATTTTGATTTTCGTATCTGAAAAAGTAATTGAAATAAGTGTTGATATTTTTGCTTTTTTTTATTCCAAACCAATGTTTCATGTATAAATGGATGATTTGCAAAAAGCGATTCATTCCCTTTTCGTACTAAAATATCTATTTGAGCATTTGGATAGCTGGCATTTAATTTTTCTAATAAACTTGTTGCCAACACAACATCACCAATAAAGGCTGTTTGAATCACTAAAAATTTATTCATATACAAAACTATGGTGGTTGTTTAGTTGCTTATAAAATTTAAGGTACCATCTTTTTCAAAAACCACAATACTAGCTAATTCATTGGTTAAAGTTATTGCTTGCTGGTATTTAACTACATAATCAACCTTATTAATAATACTAGACGAAATTTTACTAAAATGGTTGGGTAATAATGTATCTGAAAAACTTGCTATTGCTGCAACAATTGGTTTTTGAAATCTTTTAATTAAATGCTTACAGAATGTATCGTTACAAATTCTAATTGCAGCCGCCCCATCTGAATACAATAAATTTTCTGCTAACCCAATTACACCCTTATAAATTACTGTAGTTGGCTTTTGTAAACTAGCTATTGCATCAAAAACAGCTAAATCTACTTCAGTTGCATAAGCTAAAACTGTTCTTTCATCAGCCACTAAAACAGTAAATACATCTTCTTGCTTTCTATTCAATAGAACATATAATTTTTCTACAGCTTCAACATTTGTAGCATCACAACCCAAAGCCCACATGGTATCTGTAGGATATACGATGATACCGCCATTTTGAAGTACTTCAATACATTTGGTAATATCTAACTGAAATTCATTCATAATTTATTTTAAAACAACGCTAGCTGCAAAGTAAATATTGCAAACACAGATTCACAGATATTTTTTGATATGCCATATTTATCATGAATTATTTTGGTTAATTATATATTGATGTATATATTGTTAATATAAAC
>JBMLQZ010000070.1:0-1668 GCA_049241285.1 Chitinophagaceae bacterium
GCCGGGTGCAAATGGTTTTGTAGTGCCTTGTGGAAAGGTAATTACCCAACTTTTATCTAAAGCTTGTTTTATTTTTCTTGTATCAGAAGGGTCCAAGCCTCGTCTTATTTCTTTGCCTTCAGCTCTCCAAGTACGTTTAACAGTTAAAGCACCTGCAAGCTTAAATAATCTGCTAATTAAGCTACCATTCATGGTTTCTTCAGCTGCAACAAAATATAAATTTGTAAATGGGTTGATTAAGTAATAAGGAACCCCTAAACGGTTTTCTTTTCTCCATTTTACAGCACAAAAAATATGTATAAACGTAATTACGTCGGCAAAATATGTTTGATGATTGCTTACGAATAAAACATTGCGTTTTGGTAATTTTTTTAAATGCTCAGTTCCTTCAATCTTAATCTTGTTAAATAGGGTTAATCCAGGGTAAGTTGCAAGCCCTACCACACCATAAACAAGTGTTCTTATAACTTTAATATGTCGTAGTTTTTCAACTAGATTCATAAGTAGATTTACTTTTGGGCTTACAAATAAACGAAAGATACACTAATAAAATTGCTTTCTTTTTCTTTCTACAAATTACTATTGAGTAAAATATTTTTTTTAATCGTTAAATATAACGTAAAGCTATTTCTTACCTATACATTTGCATCGCAAATAATTAAGTAATGGCATTAAATACAGTAATTTTTGATATTGATGGTTTATTAATTGATAGTGAACCTGTTTGGAATAAGGCAGCAGAAGTTACATTAAAACATTATGGAATTGTATTAACTGCAGAACAATATCTTTCAACTACTGGCTTAAGAACAAAAGAATGGATTGATTGGTGGTTTAATTATTTTAATATAGATGCCAATGAAAAGTTGAATGGCGAAAAAATGATTGTTGATTGGGTATTAAATCATGTAGAAACAGATGCTGCTGTTATGCCAGGTGTTCATTATATCATTAATTTTTTTCATGAGCGAAATTTCAAAATAGGACTAGCAACATCGTCTCCTGTAGCATTGATAGATATTGTTTTAAAAATGACTGGTATTGGTCCTTATTTAAGTGCAACTGCTTCAGCAGAAGATTTAACTTACGGTAAACCTCATCCACAAGTGTATTTAGATTGTGCAGCAAAAATGAATGCAGTAGCTACAGATTGTTTATGTTTCGAAGATTCGTTTAATGGAATGTTAGCAGCAAAATCAGCTAGAATGAAATGTGTGGTTGTACCACATCCTCATCAATTGAAAGAAGAAAAATGGGGTGCTGCTGATTTTAAATTAAGTTCACTGCAAAACTTTAGCGATTTGCATTTTAGGCATCTGCAATTTTAATTAGGTATTAATCTGGTACAGTTTTGCTAACTCTGAAAGTTGAAGAATGTTTTTTACGTTAAGCTTTTCAAATATTCTGGCTTTGTGAGTACCTGTTGTAGACATTTGAATATTTAGTGCAGCTGAAACTTCTGTCAATGTCATACCTTTTAGCAGTAAATTGGTTATAGCAAATTCACGTTCAGAAAGCTTTTCAAAAGGATTTTCGTTTTGTCTAGTTGCATCATCATCAATTAGTGATTCAAGCATTGAATCGCTGTAATATTTTTTGTTATTCAATACTAAATTAATTGCCTTTTTAATTTCTTCTACTGGTGCATCTTTCGATAAAAAACCTTTT
>JBMLQZ010000071.1:0-2796 GCA_049241285.1 Chitinophagaceae bacterium
AGCCGAAAAAGCAGCATTTGATGTAATAAAAAAAGTAGGTAGTTATGACATGTGGGTAACCAAAAGTTACCTTTTACTCGGTGATATTTATTTTAAACAAAAAGATTTCTTTAATGCCGAAGCTACTTATAAAAGTGTAGCAGAAAATACAACCATTGAAGAGTTAATTCAAGAAGCTAATCAAAAGTTAGTGTTAGTTATTGCAGAAAAAAATAAAACCAATAAAGTAGTTACTCCATAATAAAATAAACCATGCGTATTCTATATATATTTTTCATAAGTCTTGTTGCATGTAGCTATTGCAATATGACAATGGCACAAAAAAAGAAAAAACAAACAAAAACAACAATTAATAAAAAGAAAAAAGTTGTTTCAAAAAAAAGCAAACCTGCTCGTAGCAAAAGAGTAGTGGTAACTAATAAGCCAAAGGCAAATGTTGGTGCTGAAATTAAAGAAGTGTCAATTAAAACGGCTATTGTAGATACCACAAGTTTACCAAAAGAAGTAGTTATTACTTCTGCATTTAAACCATCTTTACGTAATGCTGCCAAAATAAATTTTACAGCTGCAACACCATTATTAGATACTGTTAAAGTACCACAGAGTTATAATATTCCTTCTCAAAGTTTATTTTTTTCATACCAACCTGTTGCTATAAAACCATTGGCTTACACCGTTGATACAAGTATTTTTTGGCAACAACAACATTTTGTTAAGTTGGGATTTGGAAACTTTTCTTCTCCTTACATTGAAACAGGAATTGGTTTTGGTAATGGAAGAAAATCTATGGGGTTATTTCATGCTAAATACCAATCTGCTAAAGGCAATATTCCTTTGCAAGAATACAATCATTTAGCAGTTGATGTTAAAGGTAATTTTGAGTTGAAAAACAATCATGCTTTATCTGGAAAAATCTTTTTTTCAAACAATACTCAATATCAATATGGGTTTTCTCCAGCTAATTCAAATGTTACAAAACAAGATGCAAGACAGCGATTTACTACAATTGGTGTAAACGCAGTATTTAAGAACCTAACTGCAAATGAACATGGTATTCAATATCAACCAAACGCCAACATATCTTTTTTCACAAATGGAAATGGAACTAATGAGATAAATTTATTGCTAGCAGCTCCATTTCAAAAAAAGTTGAATGAAAATTTATCAATTCATTTTAAACCAACAGCAGATATTACTGCCTATAAATCTTCTTTAACAAACACATCTGTTAATATCAATAATAACCTTTGGTATATTCATGCAAATGCTAAATACATCTATAAAAATGTAACGCTAACTGCTGGGCTTTTACCATCTTGGGATAATAAATCTTTTAAACTACTTCCAAACATTTTTGCAGATGTATTGGTTCATCAACAAAAACTGATAGCTCAGTTTGGTTGGGTTGGTTATTTTCAAAAAAATAGTTATCAACAGTTAACAAATACCAATCCATTTTTAGATCCAGTAACCACACAAGCAAATACTCTAAGTGTTGAGCAATTTGCTGGCTTAAAAGGAAGTTTAAATCAACATTTTAGTTATAATGCTAAGCTTTCGTTTGTACAAATGAAAAATGCGGTATTATTTAATAATTTTTACTATCTCAACAACCAAAATTTTAAAACAATCGTATCTCCTGAAATACAAGCTATTCGTATAAAAGGTGAATTAGGTTATGCTATTCAAGATAAATTTTCGGTTTTAGCTTCGGCTACTTTTAACCAATTTACAAAGATTGAATTGTTTCAAAAAGCGTATGGTTTAGTGCCTTTAGAATTAAATGGAAGTTTACTTTGGAAGGTATTAAAAGATGTACAAATTAAAAGCGATATTTTATTTATGAGTGGAAATACTTTTGCTGATAATGTTACAAATGTTGGCAATGTAAAACCAGCAATTGATGTAAATATTGGAACAGAATTTTTAGTATTACCAAAGTTAAATGCTTGGATACAATTTAATAATATGTTGAACAATAAATACCAACGTTGGAACCAATATCAGGTTTTAGGTTTTCAAGTTTTAGCAGGAGTTGTATATTCGTTTAGATAATTGCACTTTATGGACTCTTTTATATATAGATATTTAATATTGAACAAAAAAATGGTCTTGCCTAATGTAGGGGTATTTACCATTAAAAATGGAACAGCCGATTTAGATTTTGTAAAAGGAATTCTAAGAGCCCCACAATCTCATATTCAATTTAAGCCAGGTTTGGTTTCAGCAGATAAAAATTTCTTTCAATTCTTAAGTAAAGAAATGAAAGTAGATGAATGGAAGGCTGTAAAAGCTTTTCAAGAATTTGTACATCAGTTACGTGAATCAATCGATGCTGGTGAAAATATTCAGTTAGAAGGAATTGGTCAATTAAAAAAGGGCTATAATGATGATTTGTTATTTATTGAAAATACACAAAATGCTATTATTTCTCCATTAGATATTCGTTTAACAAATGCCAATGATTCCAAAGCAAATCTGGTTGAATTGTACAAAACAGGCGATACCTTAATTGTGGTGGAAGAAACTGAAGATGATAAGCTGGAAATGATTGTAAAAGAAGATGAGGAAGATTATTGGTGGGTTTATGCAGTTATTTTGGCATTAATGGGAATCGGTGCATTATTGTACTACTACATTTAATTTTTGTCACTTAAAATAGTCAATGGATAATTCAACTATTCAATACCAACATTGTCCTTGTTGTAAAAGTGAATCTGTTTCAAAGCAATTGGTTGTAAAAGATTATACAGTAAGTAATGATTTTTTTCAAGTTTGGCATTGTCAAAATTGTAC